>NZ_SDLD01000181.1:0-550 GCF_013096875.1 Geobacillus sp. DSP4a
GGAAGAGGTTCGTCACGACCCGAATGTCGCGGCCATTCGCATCTCGAAAGATCACCACCCGGTGACGCTTGGTGGAGCGGTATTGTTTCGTTCCCAACTGGCACGTGAAGTCGGCTTGAACCGATGAAGATGCGCTCGGAAGGCGGTTCAAGCTTTTTTTCTGATGAAGTTCGATGTTGTCCTTCATCCGAATGACAAACAGCTGATGCTGCTCTACAAATCGATCGAGGCGTTCGATTTTGAAATACGCCCGGTCTTCCACGAGCATTTGTTGAGGGTTCGTCAACTGTTCTCCCACTGGGCCCATCGTGACGCAGCCCGGTCGTTTCCACCACGTCTGCCGGCAACGAGGATTCCGGCGAATACGCGACGTGCAGCTTCACTCCGGCGCGTTCGCCGTGATACGGCGCCCATGGGAGGCGTTTTTTCCCGACTGTGACGGTCGTCGAATCCACCACCCGAAGCGGTTTGGGAAACCGAAGCGAGCGGCGGGTTTGGCGGTTGCACTTGGAAATGATCAACGCCAACAAGCGTTTCATGATGTCATAGG
>NZ_SDLD01000182.1:0-545 GCF_013096875.1 Geobacillus sp. DSP4a
GGGTATACTGAAAATGGCCAAAAAAGGCAATAGGAAAGCAGAGGTGCCCGATTTTAGGCATCTCGTATAACCTGTCTGCCTTTTGGCTAGACTAAATAAGTTGTGGTTGGCGGAACGGCTCTTTGCGGGAGATCATGCAAAAGATGATCACCAACATCCGCCGAGCAATGGCGATGAGGGCTTTTTTCTTCCCGCACCGGGCCGCCAACGACCAAAACTTTCGGGACAAGGGATGCGTCTTGGATCGAGCTGCTGACCATGCCGCCTCGCATAACGCCGATCGGAGATGGGGATTGCCTTTTGTCGTGCGCGTGCTCTTTCGCTTTCCGGCGCTTTCATGGTTGCCGGGGGACAATCCAGTCCATGAAGCCGCCCGTTCCGGCGTTTCAAAGACGCTCATGTCGGTTCCCATCTCGGCTATGATGACGGCGGCGGTTTGTTTTTTGATTCCAGGCATGGTCATCAGTAAGTCCACTTCCTCCCGATACGGCTCGAGCAGGCGGTCGATGTGCTGGTCGACTTCTTCGATTAACTGCTCCAATTCC
>NZ_SDLD01000183.1:0-543 GCF_013096875.1 Geobacillus sp. DSP4a
AAGATGGCTTTCATTCACTGATCATTGGCCAGATTCGTATAGACGGCAACAAATTCACGATACCGTATTCTCGCCTATTTAAAAAGACTCACAAGCCTATCACGATAACGATTCCGCCTGTGTTACTTGACAAAAAGATTAAGCAGATTGAAATCATTCCTAAACATCATGCCAGGTTCTTTGAGATTCAGTACAAATATGAAATGCCTGAAGATCAAAGAGAATTAAATGACCAAAAAGCACTGGCGATTGATTTAGGAGTGAATAATCTTGCCACTTGTGTCACATCAGACGGCAGATCGTTCATCATTGATGGGCGGAGATTAAAAAGTATTAATCAATGGTTTAACAAAGAAAATGCCAGACTTCAAAGCATTAAAGATAAGCAAAAAATCAAAGGCACCACTCGTAAACAAGCTTTGCTTGCTATGAATCGCAATAATAAAGTGAATGATTATATCAACAAGACTTGCCGTTACATCATTAACTACTGTATTGAAAATCAAATTGGCAAACTTGTCATTGGCTATGCGGAAACATGGC
>NZ_SDLD01000184.1:0-535 GCF_013096875.1 Geobacillus sp. DSP4a
AGAGAAAGTTCGAAAATCCAACGTTCTTCTTCTTTTCGCACCTTTTGAATCAAAACATCTGGTAAATCGATGAGTTCTTTGATAAACTGAGCGTACATGCGAATTTTCCTCCAATGGTTTGGTTTGGTTTGGTCACCTTTACCATACAGGAAAATTCGCATTTTTTGTATCCTCTATTTTCCCTATGCATACCTATCTTAAAATCTCAAGTACAACTTGTGGTGAAGAGCCTTAAATATATTAGCAATCTAATTCGTTTCTTCAGTATTGATTTTGATAAAAAAATTCGTAAGTTAAACCAACGCTTCTTATTGACTCTCGATCAACCTCTTGCAGAAGATAATAACGTATCAATGAAAGATTTACTAATGGATACAAATACCAGTATAAATGTTTTTGAACAACGTTTGTTTAGTGCAAAATGAAAGTACAGAGTTCTGCAACAAAAAAGTGCAGAGCTTCATGGCATAAAAAAAAGGCTTGCCAGCTCCTAAAATACCCTCTACTGTTTAAGGTTGTGAAGAACAAAACAGTG
>NZ_SDLD01000185.1:0-521 GCF_013096875.1 Geobacillus sp. DSP4a
CTACGCAAAGAAAATGAACAACTGAAGTACCGTGTTCAAGAGCTGGAAGCACGCACGAAAAAAAACAGCTCCAATAGCCATTTGCCCCCATCTTCTGACCGTTTTGAGAAAAAGCGTTCCTCCCGCGAGCCGTCTGGCAAAAAGCCTGGTGGGCAAGAGGGACATGAGGGGAAGACGCTCCGTCAAGTGGAACATCCACATCATCGTGTCGTCCACCGTGTGCATACGTGTCAAGGATGTGGAGCTTCTTTGCGTGAAGTCAAACCGTTCAAAGTCGATATCCGTCAAGTGTTTGATGTCCCTCCTGTGGCGATCGAGGTGACACAACATGAACGTGAAGTGAAATCGTGTCCACATTGTCGATGCGTGCAACAAGCCGAATTCCCATCCCATGTCACGAATCATGTGCAATACGGTCCACGGCTCACGGCGCTCGTTGTTTATTTACATCATATCCAATTGATCCCGTACAAGCGTTTAAGTGATACAATCGAAGCGTTATATCAACACTCGATTAGTAC
>NZ_SDLD01000186.1:0-514 GCF_013096875.1 Geobacillus sp. DSP4a
AAAACTAACGAAAACTATAAGCTGTTAAACAGCAACATGGCACAGCAAATTTTAAAAAAGGTCAATGAAGCCTTTAAATCTTTCTTTGGTTTGATCAGTCTTGCCAAACAAGGAAAATATGACCACAAGGCTATCAGTATTCCAAAATATCTTAAAAAAGATGGCTTTCATTCACTGATCATTGGCCAGATTCGTATAGACGGCAACAAATTCACGATACCGTATTCTCGCCTATTTAAAAAGACTCACAAGCCTATCACGATAACGATTCCGCCTGTGTTACTGGACAAAAAGATTAAGCAGATTGAAATCATTCCTAAGCATCATGCCAGGTTCTTTGAGATTCAGTACAAATATGAAATGCCTGAAGATCAAAGAGAATTAAACGACCAAAAAGCACTGGCAATTGATTTAGGATTAAACAATCTTGCCACTTGTGTCACATCAGACGGCAGATCATTCATCATTGATGGGCGGAGATTAAAAAGTATAAATCAATGGTTTAACAAAGAAA
>NZ_SDLD01000187.1:0-514 GCF_013096875.1 Geobacillus sp. DSP4a
AAAACTAACGAAAACTATAAGCTGTTAAACAGCAACATGGCACAGCAAATTTTAAAAAAGGTCAATGAAGCCTTTAAATCTTTCTTTGGTTTGATCAGTCTTGCCAAACAAGGAAAATATGACCACAAGGCTATCAGTATTCCAAAATATCTTAAAAAAGATGGCTTTCATTCACTGATCATTGGCCAGATTCGTATAGACGGCAACAAATTCACGATACCGTATTCTCGCCTATTTAAAAAGACTCACAAGCCTATCACGATAACGATTCCGCCTGTGTTACTGGACAAAAAGATTAAGCAGATTGAAATCATTCCTAAGCATCATGCCAGGTTCTTTGAGATTCAGTACAAATATGAAATGCCTGAAGATCAAAGAGAATTAAATGACCAAAAAGCACTGGCAATTGATTTAGGATTAAACAATCTTGCCACTTGTGTCACATCAGACGGCAGATCATTCATCATTGATGGGCGGAGATTAAAAAGTATAAATCAATGGTTTAACAAAGAAA
>NZ_SDLD01000188.1:0-510 GCF_013096875.1 Geobacillus sp. DSP4a
CACCCGAAGTCGGTGAGGTAACCCGCAAGGGAGCCAGCCGCCGAAGGTGGGGCAAGTGATTGGGGTGAAGTCGTAACAAGGTAGCCGTACCGGAAGGTGCGGCTGGATCACCTCCTTTCTAAGGATGAAGAAAAGCGGAGGCCGTAATGGCCAACTGTCGATACACCGCGCTTTCGTTTCGTTCGGTTTTGAGGGAATGAAAAATTCCTTCATGTGTTTTGCGCCTGCGTCTTCCAGCAGATTCAAGGAAGATGGATTCCTCGGCGCAAAGCTGCAAAGAAGCGAATTCAAAGGAGCTACTTTGCATCTGCGTCTTCTAGCAGATTCGAGGAAGTGGGATTCCTCGATGCAAGACTGCAGAGAAGCAAATTCAAGAAGCAGTCTCGTTCCTTGAAAACTAGATAACCGGAAAAGCGGAGGCTCGCGGGTCGCCGCGATGGGCAAATGTTCTTCGCCTGCAAGGGTGCTTGCACCCGGAAGGCGAAGGTTATTTGACCCCGAGCGGCGGCG
>NZ_SDLD01000189.1:0-478 GCF_013096875.1 Geobacillus sp. DSP4a
GCCCCACGGTGAGTCCGGAACGGTCATCGGCGTCCGCGTCTTCGACCGCGAGGACGGCGACGACCTTCCCCCCGGCGTCAACCAGCTGGTCCGCGTCTACGTCGCCCAGAAGCGCAAGATCTCGGTCGGTGACAAGCTCGCCGGTCGTCACGGCAACAAGGGCGTCATCGCCAAGATCCTGCCGGTCGAGGACATGCCGTTCATGGAGGACGGCACCCCGGTCGACGTCGTGCTCAACCCGCTGGGTGTGCCGCGACGGATGAACATCGGCCAGATCCTCGAGCTCCACCTGGGCTGGCTCGCCAAGCAGGGCTGGGACATCGACCTGCACGCCGACAAGGGATCGTCGGAGTGGAAGGATCGCCTGATCTCGATCCACGCCGAGAAGAGCGAGCCCGGCACCAAGGTCGCGACCCCGGTGTTCGACGGTGCGCGCGAGGACGAGATCACCGGCCTGCTGGGCGCCACGCTGCCCAAC
>NZ_SDLD01000018.1:0-60214 GCF_013096875.1 Geobacillus sp. DSP4a
ACAAAACAGAAAATAGCGGCATATTGTTTTTGAAGTTTGGCTGGATCTGTAGTAAAATGAAAGTGCTCTTGCATGGGGGATCTCTCCTTTCGAATGTTGGGTGACACTTTCATTCTACTGGAGATCCACCAGCAAGGGCTATTTTTATGCTTGATCAAGTTTATCTAGCACCACGGGTATAAAGATATTTTGTTAGTCATTTCCGCCGCTTTGTGCTTTACGGCCGGGGCCGAGCGGCGAGACGCTTTTGAAACGTTTCGCGCCAGCTTGCGGATAAGGCCGGATGGCTGGCGATTTGCTTCATGGCAGCAGCATTGTCGCGCTCATGATAGTAAATGTGATTGATATACGCGATAGACAGCGCCCCCACGCCCCGTTCGACGAGAACGAGCGGCGCGCCCGGCTCTACGACGCCTTCTTGCAAGACGCGGAAATAAAACCCGCTTTTTCCTGTCTGGCAGACGGCTTTCGGCAAATCGGGCAGCTGATGTTTGAACGCCAATTTGGAGCACGGCTGGCGCGGCTGTGACACTTGTACGAGCACCGTGCCGGCGGCATACATGTCGCCAAGACATACATCGTCTTCCGTCAACCCGAGAAGCGTCCAGTTTTCGCCAAACGCCCCCGCCGTAAATGGGCGGCCGTATCGCTCTTCCCAATAGACGAAATGCTCGGACGGATAGGCGCAAATCGCTTTATCTTCTCCTCCGTGATGGACGAGGTCGGCTTGTCCATCTCCAGCCAAGTTGAGCTTGCCGACAGCGACCGGCCCGGCGACCGGCGTTTTGTGAATGCCGGTCACTAGCCGCTCGCCATTTACCTCTATTGTTTTCGGCTTTCCAACATTAATTGAAACAATTTGCATTGGTTCACCCCCATACCGCCTCGGCGATGAGCCGGAAGCTTGCGAGTTTATCCTCGAAGTCGTATGTAATCGTCACGAGCATGATTTCCTCTGTTTCATACGTTTCGCTCAGCCGATACAGCTTGTCTTTGACGCGCGTCGGACTGCCGACGATCATCCGCCGCCGGTTGTCTTCCACCCGTTTGCGCTCATACGGGCTGTACGGATACGCAGCCGCTTTTTCCGGGCTTGGCGTGCCGTTCAGCGCCATCCCTTGCTCGATCATAAGAAGCGACAGATCAAGGCTGCCGGCGATCCATTCCGCTTTTTCATCCGTTTCGGCGCAAATTGCAAACACCGCGACCATTCCGCGCGGCTCGGCCAAATACGGCGATGGAACAAACCGGTCGCGGTACAGCCGCATATAATGTTCGCCGCCTTCCCCGTTGATAAACTGGGCGAACACGTACGGCAGCCCTTTATCGGCTGCCAGCTTCGCCGTTTCCGAACTGGAGCCGAGCAGCCATAGTTCCGGCGGGGACTGCACGATCGGCGTCGCCTTGACGCCATAAAGCGGGTGGACGGGCGGAAGCGCATCGTGCAAATACCCAAGCAAGTCATCGATTTGCTCCCGATAGCGATCCGCTGAACGCGGCCGGCCGTCTTGGAGCGCCATCGTCGCCCGCGGCATGCCGCCGGGTGCCCGCCCGATGCCGAGATCGACGCGGCCGGGATGAAGGCCGGCAAGCACATGGAAGTTTTCCGCCACCTTGTACGGGCTGTAATGCGGCAGCATCACGCCGCCTGAGCCGATGCGGATGCGCGACGTTTTCGCTCCGATGTGTCCGAGCAGCACTTCCGGCGACGAACCGGCAAGGCTGTTTGTATCGTGGTGTTCCGACACCCAAAACCGCTTATAGCCGAGCTGCTCAACGTGTTGGGCGAGCTTGACGGTGTTCTCGAGCGCTTCTTCTGCCGTCATGCCTTCGGCGATCGGCGACTGGTCGAGGACGCTCAGTTGCAGCGCCATTGCGATTCCTCCTTCTTCCGCCGCAGCGGTGGAAATAATGATTAGTTTCTATTATGCGCTGTTTTGCTTCGGTTTGTCCATTCATTTGTCCACCCGTCTAGCAAAAACCGATCCGCCGTCGGCGGATCGGCCAATCTCGTCAAGATGCGCGGCAGTTCACAAGCTGACGGACTGCTTTTGTTCAGCCGCCTGGCGGTCGGGTTTGGGGCCGCGCTTAGGGAAAAAGGAATGAAACAGCTGTCTGACGCTGTCGACGATAAACGAACACCGTTCATACAGCGCCTCTTTTAAACTGTCAAGCTGGCGGGTGACTTTGTACTGCGCGGCCTCTTGCGCTTCAAGCCGTTCGATGACCGTCTCATGGAACACGTGCTGCAGCTCGAACTGCTCGATCAACTTTTGGTACAGTTTTTCCTGCCCTTCGAGGCGGGCGGCCATTCCTTCGGCGAGCTGTTCACGTTCAGCCGTCCGCTGCTCGAGCCGGCGCATCGTGTCGCTTTGCACGGTGAGCGCTTCGATGACGGCCTGCTGCGCCGCTTCTTCTTTGGCCAGCTGCTCTTCCCACCGCAATTGTCGCCTTTCCTCCCGCTCCTGCTGGGCGATGACCGACTGCTCGAGGCGTTCGAGCGTTCCGGCCAAGGCGGCTTGCCCCGCCTGTGCTTCCATAAGCAGCCGCTCGAGGCGGGCGAGCGCTTCCGCCCACTGCCCGCTTTGCGCTTCCTGTTGCTTTTGCCCGGTTTCGGCCGCTTGCTGAAGCGAGGCAACTATGGCGGCCATTTCTTCGTAATAATGGGTTTGGGCTACTTGTCCAGCAGTCACCGTTTGTCCGAGCTCGGACAGCGCCTCGGCAAGCCGTCCGCTTTGCCGCGCCCAGCCGGCCGCAAGCGACTGTTCGAGGCGGGCGAACATGTCCGCCATTTGTTCGCGTTGTTCCGCTTGGTGCTTTTGCCCTTCTTCGATGGCGTCCTCAAGTTGGGCGAGTCGTTCCGCCAACTGATCGAACTGTTGTTTTTGCTGTTCGAGCATTTGTTGCGCGGCGGTGCGGCGATAATAAAACATCGGGTGGGATGCGGGTGGTGCGGCAGCTGGCCCGTACACGCGCGGGGTCATGTGTTTATTCATATAAATCAATGCACAAACGCCTCCTTTCCGTCGTCTATGTGGCATCATATGCCGAGCTGTGCAGTTCGGTTTGGGCGCTGGATTTGTGACACCCGCCTTCCTTTTGATATAATGAAAGAAAATATTGGAGAAAGGGTGTTGTTGATGCCAGCTGTCGAATCGAATATGTTTCCGCTTGGCAAACAAGCGCCCCCGTTTGCCCTCACGAATGTCATCGATGGCAATGTCGTCCGTCTTGAGGATGTGAAATCGGACGTCGCAACCGTCATTATGTTCATTTGCAATCACTGCCCATTTGTCAAGCATGTCCAGCACGAGCTTGTTCGCCTCGCGAACGATTATATGCCCAAAGGGGTGTCGTTTGTCGCCATCAACTCCAACGATGCGGAACAGTATCCAGAAGATTCACCCGAAAACATGAAAAAGGTGGCGGAAGAGCTCGGCTATCCGTTTCCGTATTTGTACGATGAGACGCAAGAGGTGGCGAAAGCATACGACGCCGCTTGCACCCCGGACTTTTACATTTTCGACCGGGATCTGAAATGCGTCTACCGCGGCCAGTTGGACGACTCGCGCCCGAACAACGGCATCCCGGTCACCGGGGAGTCGATCCGCACCGCGCTGGATGCTTTGTTGGAGGGCCGCCCGGTGCCGGAAAAGCAAAAGCCGAGCATCGGCTGCAGCATTAAATGGAAACAAACACTGTAACAATGTGCTTGACTTTTCATTGTGAAGCGGGTATGCTGGAAAAAGCATCATTCGTTCGTTGCGGAATCGCCACCGCCGTGCCGTTGGCTTGCGAGTGCAGCCGGCACGGCATTTTTGTGGCCGCGATCTACTGAACAAATTCACACTGGCGCCGCCTCGGAGCGGCAAGGATGGATGAGAGGAAGGGCTTCCATTGTTTTTGTTTCCTTTCCTTGAGTTTTCGTAATTTATGTTATGTAAACAAAAGGAGAACGAGGAGATGGCAGAAGGGCGATATCGGGTGTTTGTGTATGGCACGCTGCTGACTGGCGAAGAAAACCATGAAGTGGCCGCTCCATACGTTCGCGCCGCGTGTCCAGGGAAAGTAAACGGCCGCTTATACAATGTCGGTCCGTACCCCGCGCTTGTGCTTGGAGAAGAGGGGGAAGTGGAAGGGGAGTGGCTGACGGTGACGGAAGAAGGGCTCAAGGCAATGGATGAGCTCGAGGATTACGTTGAAGGGCGGCGCGATAACGAATACGAACGGGTGTGGGTTCGCGACGCGTGCAAACCGATCGAAGGATATGTGTACGTCTATCCGCCGGAAAAAGCGGCCGGCTTGCCGCTTATTCCGTCCGGATCATGGCGGCGGCGTGAGGAGAAAATGTAACATCTAGAAACAGCCTGTGAGGAACGGTCATCCTCTGGGCTGTTTATTTTTTACATGAATATGAAAACGGTTGCAAAAAATCGTTATAAAAATACAGAAAAATTGCTAAAAAAGTGTTGCCAAACGGCCACTCTTTTTCTATAATAAAAGCATGTTAGAAAAATAAACGTAAGAATGTGAGGTAATGTGACATGTCAAAAACGTTCGTTTCCTCCACCCAAACGGGATTGCTCGAACAAATTAAAGAAACGATCCAACAAAAGAACGTTGAACTTCTTCATTTGCAGTTTGTCGACATCGAAGGGATTTTAAAACATGTAACGGTGACGGCGGAACAGCTTGATGACGTCGTCGAAGGAAAAATCATGTTTGACGGTTCGTCGATCAAAGGATTTTCGCCGATCAACCGCTCCGACTTGTATCTTCTTCCGGATTTGAATACGTTTGCTGTTTTGCCGTGGACGGTCGAGGAAGGCTATGCGGAAGCGCGCTTTCTCTGCTCGGTGACCAATCCGGACGGCACGCTGTTTGAAGGCGATCCGCGCAACGTGTTGAAAAAAACGGTCGAGCGGGCGGCGGAAAAAGGGTATACGATCTCGGTCGGCCCGGAGCTGGAGTTTTTCCTGTTCAAAGCCGATGAAAACGGCAATCCGACGCTCGAGCTCCATGATGGCGGCGGTTATTTCGAACCGTCTCCGAAAGACTTGGGCGAACGCGTTCGCCTTGAAATTTACCGCGCCTTAAAAGCGATGGGCTTTACGATTGAAGCGTCGCACCATGAAGTGGCGGAAGGCCAGCATGAGATCAACTTCAAATATGCCGATGCACTCGGTGCGGCGGACAATGCAACGACATACAAATGGGTTGTCAAAACGATCGCCAGCAAGTTCGGCCTCCATGCGACGTTTATGCCAAAACCGGTGTTTGGCATCAACGGTTCAGGGATGCATGTCAACATTTCCCTCTTCAAAGATGGGGAAAATGCGTTCTTTGATCCGAACGATGCGAACCAGTTGTCAGAAACAGCGTACCAATTCATCGCGGGCTTGCTGAAAAATGTGAAGCACTTTGCGGCGGTTACGAATCCGCTTGTCAACTCGTACAAACGGCTTGTGCCAGGGTATGAAGCGCCTTGCTACATCGCGTGGTCCGCTTCGAACCGTTCGGCGCTTATCCGCATTCCGGCGAAACGCGGCGTTGCGACGCGCGTTGAGCTCCGTTGCCCGGATCCGTCAGCGAATCCGTATTTGGCGTATGCCATCATCGCTGCCGCTGGCCTTGACGGTGTCGAAAAAGGGTTAACCGCTCCAGCACCGGTTGATGAAGATATCTTCCATATGTCGGAAGAACGCCGTGCGGAGCTTGGCATCGACAACTTGCCGGAAAACTTGGGTGCTGCTGTCGCTGCGTTCGAAGAAGGCGAAATCGGCCGCACGACGCTTGGCGAGCACGTATTCAACGAATATGTCGCGTTGAAAAAAGAGGAATGGAACAGCTACCGCACGGCGGTTCATGCTTGGGAAGTCGAGCGGTATCAAGGAAAGTTCTGATCGAAAGCCACCATCCAAAAGGTGTCCCGTCGCCATATTCGGGGCGCCTTTTTTCTGCAGGCAGCTGTTTGTCTTGATGGACGGTCGCGCGGCGCCTTCCGCCCGTCGGCCGCCAAGCTGCCGGCGTTCGCAACGTCATCTTGCGCGTGGGGAGGAAAAGATGACTGCATTTTTTTATATTTTAAATTCATAGTTGACATCTATGAATAATGGGATTTAAATTATAAGTAACACGCTCAACTATTGCAAGCGGAGGGAAACCAATGAAAAAACTGATCGTTTTTGTGTTTGTAGGATTTATCGCCCAGTTGATCGACGGATCGCTCGGAATGGCGTACGGCGTCACCTCGTCGACGCTGCTGTTGACGTTTGGCATCGCTCCAGCTGTTGCCTCGGCGTCTGTTCATTTGGCGGAAGTGGTGACGACAGCGGCGTCCGGCGCCTCTCACTGGAAATTTGGCAACGTCGATCGCGCCATGGTCGGGAAGCTCATTATTCCCGGATCGGTCGGCGCGTTTATCGGAGCATGCTTTTTAAGCAACTTGCCAGGGGATGTGATCAAACCGTATGTATCGTTGTTTTTATTGGCGCTTGGCTTTTACATTATTTATCGATTTTTAGTGTTGAACGGCCGCGCGCCGTCGGCGTCAGGAAAACAGTGGTCCAATAAGCAGCTCGTCCCGCTCGGCTTGGCGGCCGGTTTTCTTGATGCGACCGGCGGTGGGGGCTGGGGGCCGATTGCGACGCCGGTGCTGTTGGCCAATAAAAACATGGAGGCGCGCAAGGTGGTTGGCACGGTCGATACGTCCGAATTTGCCGTTGCCTTGTCGGCAACGCTCGGATTCGTCATTTCACTCGGTTGGGAGCAAGTGAACTGGTATTGGGTGCTGACGCTCATGGCTGGCGGGGTCGTCGCTGCACCGATCGCCGCTTGGCTTGTGCGCAAACTGCCGTCCCATTTGCTTGGAGTGTTGGTCGGCGGGTTGATTATTTTGACGAACGTCCGCACGCTCCTGCACGCTTGGGAGGCGCCTGCGCCGGTGTATCCGACCGTTTATGGCCTCATCGTCATCGGTTGGGCCGCGGCGGTATGGCTGGCGATCCGAAACGGGCGGAAAGGAAAAACAGCTAGTGGGGAGTTGGCGTCGTAAGCATTGGGGGGCGCTTGGCAAACGACAGTGTCTTTCCGTTGGCGGCAGCGTTGGATGCGATCGGGTTGAGCATCAGGGAGCTTGTTCGTGCTGCAAAGGGCAACGGTCGACAGCGCCTGCCCTCAAAAATAGCGCGCGGAGCAGTTGTTGCCCTGTTGACGACAGTTGAAACGAGAAGGTGGCTCTTGCCCTCTGGGCAGGGGCTGCTTTTTTATCAACCCCTGTAGCGGGAAGCCGGTTTCTATGTTAAAATATTCTGCATCATCAACCAAAGGGGGAGAGGGAACATGGCACAGCCGCTTGATCTCGGCCGCCGCATTTCACTCATCGATTTGTATGATTTGCGCATGCCGCGGCGCACCGGTACATACGTGCTTCACGAAGAGAACTTGGCGATCGTGGAAACAGGGCCAAGCCCGTCGGTGCCGCACTTGCTTGAAGGGTTGAAAGCGCTTCGGATCGATCCGGCTGAGATTCGCTATATCATCGTCACCCAACGGTGATCATTCGATTGGCCTGGCCGATTCGGCTGGGTTTCTTTTTTGACGGGAAAGCGAAAATTGGAAAAACAGGAAAAACTGTTTTTGTGTGTTCGGTTTTTAGGCGGATCATTTCGTGAAATCGCGGTGTATATGTTAGAGTGGAAATAAGCGATCCTGATTCCTGTTGGAAAGAGCGTCCATGAGCAAGGGGGAACGGAAGAGTGAAACAGAGGCGGTCCGTCATGCATCACATTGGCGTCGGGCTCATCATCGCATCGTTCGTCGTTTGGGTCATTCCGCCCATCGCGCCATTTTTACCGTTTTCGACTGCGGCCAAAGCGTCGATCGTTGCGGTTGTCATTGTGGCGGCGGAAATCATGTTTTGGATCGGGGCGCTGTTGGTTGGAAAGGAAGCGGCGTCGAAGCTGAAGAAGTATTGGGATCCGAAACATTGGCGAATAAAACGGCGGTTGTCGGATCAAACCAATGATGGCGAACAATGCCAAGACGGATCGCGAGAGATGACAACGATGAAGAAATGAGGTGGTTGCATGCGACGGAGCACAGTTGCGCTTCTCGTAGCCGTTGCCGCCCTGTCCGGAGTGCTTTGGCTTGGCGGCCTGGCATTGGCGGTGCAAGACCAGTTTTTTTCGGCCGCCAAGCCGCCGACGAAAGAACAACGGCCGCCGACGGCTGAAACAAGGCAACATGACGAGAAAATGGATATTGTTGCTCTTGGCGATTCGTTGACGAGAGGAACGGGCGATGAAAGCGGAAAAGGGTATGTCGGCTATATGGTCGATGCGCTTCGCCGGCAAACGGATAAGCCGATCCGTGTGACGAATTTGGCGGTTCGCGGCCTTCGCTCCGACGGACTGCTTCGCCAGCTTGGCCAGCCTGAGATTCAGCGGCAAGTCGCCATGGCGGATCTTATTGTGATGACCATCGGCGGCAACGACTTGTTTCAAGGCGGGGAAGCGTTGAAACTGGATCGAAAGCAGCTGAATGAGGCGAAACGGCGATATGTAGCCAACCTAGACCGCATTTTCGCCGCGCTGCGCCGCTTCAACAGCGAAGCGGTCATTTTTGCGATCGGTTTGTACAACCCGTTTGGCGATTTAGACGATGCCAAATGGACGTCGGCGGTTGTGCGCGATTGGAATTTTGCATCAGCGGAAGTGGCGGCCCGCTATCCGAACATCGTCGCGGTGCCGACGTTTGACTTGTTTGCCTTGCATGTCAATGATTATTTATATAGCGACCATTTCCATCCAAACAAAGAAGGGTACAAGCGGATTGGAGAGCGCGTCGCCTCGCTCATCACGTTGACGGAGGAGGGTGAGCAATGACCAAACAGGTGACGTTAGCGGTCAAAGAGCTGCGGAAAACGATTCGCGGCAAGGAAATTATTAAAGGCATTTCGTTTGAGCTGCATGAAGGGGAAGTATTCGGTTTTTTAGGGCCGAACGGCGCGGGAAAAACGACGACGATCCGCATGCTCGTCGGGCTCATTCGGCCGACGGCGGGGACGGTGGCGATTTGCGGGTATGATCTTCATCGCCAGTTTACCGACGCGATCCGCCAGATCGGCTGCATCGTCGAAAACCCAGAAATGTATCCGTATTTAACAGGCTGGGAAAACCTTGAACATTTCGCCCGCATGATGCCGGGAATTGGTGCAGATCGCATCATGGAAGTGGCGAAGCTCGTCGGGCTGGAACAGCGCATCCATGACCGGGTGGGCACGTATTCGCTCGGCATGCGGCAGCGGCTCGGCATCGCGCAGGCGCTGCTTGGAAAGCCGAAGGTGCTCATTTTGGACGAGCCGACCAACGGCCTTGACCCGGCCGGCATTCGCGAAATGCGCGCCTTCATCCGCTTTTTGGCGGAAACGGAAGGGTTGAGCGTCCTCGTTTCATCGCATTTGTTAAGTGAAATTCAATTAATGTGCGACCGCGTCGCCATTATGGCGAAAGGGCGGCTCTTGGCCGTGGACACGGTTGAGCGGCTGTTAAACCAACAGGCGCGCGTCGTCTGGAAAGCCGCTCCAACGGATCGGGCGCGGGCGCTGTTGGCCGAGGAAACCGAGGTGTTGCGCGCCGATGAAGAGACGATCGTCACGCCATATGAGCCGTCGAGACTAGCCGCTTGGAACGCCAAACTTGTCCAAGCCGGCGTCTCGGTTTCGGAAATTGAACCGCGGCTGCCGACGCTCGAGGACTTGTTTATCGAGCTGACAGGGGGCGAAACGATTGAGTAAGCTCGTGTATAATGAAATGTTGAAAATCGTCCGCAAAAAGCGGCTATGGGTGATCGCCGCCATCATTGCGGTGCTCGTCGCCTTGTTTACATACGCCCAATACCGCGAGACGGAAGAGTTGAGAAAACGGCTTGGCACGACCGACTGGCGGACGCAGCTGCAGCAGCAAATCGTCGATTTGCAAAACCGCTTGCAGTCGCCGAGCATGTCTGAGGAATGGCAGAAATACTTGCAAATCCGCCTCAAGCAGCAGCAGTACTACTTAGAGCACAACATTAATCCGTCCGCCCCTGGAGCGCCGACGTTTATGCGCACGTTTATCGAAAACGCCATCGACTTGTTTTTGCCGCTTTTAGTGATGGTGGTTGCGGCCGATTTAGTGTCGTCCGAGGCAAGCGCTGGAACGATCAAGCTGCTTCTCGTTCGGCCGGTGAAGCGGTGGAAAATTTTGTTGAGCAAATATATCGCGTTGCTCCTGTCGGTGTCGCTCATTATGCTGATGGCGGCGGTGCTGTCGTATGCCATCTCCGGACTCGTGTTTGGATATGGCGGCTTCCGTCTGCCGCTATTGACCGGATTTGTCCAGCAAGGAGAGGATCTCAATACAGCGAATGTCCACATGATTCCGCAATGGAAATACATTTTGATCGAGCTCGGGCTGGCAGCGTTTGTGAGCGTTGTCGTCGGCACACTGACGTTTATGTTTTCCGTGCTGCTTAGGAGCACGGCGGCGGTGATGGGCATCATGCTGGCAGCATTGATTTCTGGCGCGATTTTGTCGAACATGGTGTCGTCGTGGCATTCGGCAAAATATTTGTTTATGGTCAATTTGCGGCTGACGGATTACATAAAAGGAGCGGCTCCGCCGATTGAGGGGATGACGCTTGGCTTTTCGATGGCCGTGCTGGCTGTCTGGGGGCTTGTCGCCCTCATCGTCGCTTTTGTTGTGTTTACGCGGCGGGATGTGTATTGAGAAGGAGAGCAATAAAACCGCGGGGAATCCCCTCGCGGTTGTTTCAACGAGCGTTGCGAACAACTCTTTGGCCTTTTCAAAATCGCCGAGGAGCGAGTATAATATACCTGTGTTGACGTGCGCCTTTGTATTGATAAACAGCTCCCATACGATTAAAATAAAAGCGGTGGCGTATCGGTGCTGCATGAAATTGCCGAACCCGGGAAACGAGAACGAAAAGAAGGCGACAATCAGCGGGTGGCGCAAATGCAAGTGGGTCGTGGTAAACTGCGACAAGTGCGCCCGCCTGCGCCGCGCCGGCGGAATCAGTTTCACGGAGCGTCCCCTTTTCTTGATGCGTTTGATGTGTTTTTAGTATAGGAAAAAAAAGGGGGGCGCTATGCGTTCGGCTGTGGAAAAAACGCGCCTTTTGTCCGTTTTTGTGTGAGCAGCCGCAAAAAAAATAAAAAAACTATTGACTTTCTTATAGAACTCATATAAAATATGAATTGTCGCAAGGGAAAATAAACAAGAGAACGACGGGAAGTAGCTCAGCTTGGTAGAGCACACGGTTCGGGTCCGTGAGGTCGCAGGTTCAAATCCTGTCTTCCCGACCATTATAGACATGGGGCCTTAGCTCAGCTGGGAGAGCGCCTGCCCCGCACGCAGGAGGTCATCGGTTCGAATCCGATAGGCTCCATTTTCATACGGAGGAATACCCAAGTCTGGCTGAAGGGGGCGGTTTCGAAAACCGCTAGGGGTGTCACAGCCCGCGGGGGTTCGAATCCCTCTTCCTCCATTTCTAATATCCATCCTGTCAAATTGTAAATCATGAACCCCTTGATACGACTGCGTTGGCAGTCGTTTTTCATTTTTTTGGGAATCCTTTTGACTTTTCTTCAAATCTTTTAACATGTTCAGCGTCTTATCATCAATCGTAATCGTTCGTTTCGAATCGAAAACACCGTCTCGATGGCATCTTTTTTTTGAATTTATGTATATACTATGTATATACGAAATGAAAGGAGAGAGGTATAGTGGAATTAAACAAACAGAAAGGAGTGTCAATCATGACAATAACAGTTCAAAAATGGGGAAACAGCCTTGCGGTTCGTATCCCAAGCGTGATTGCTGAACGTTTAGCGCTTCATCAAGGATCAGAAGTGGAGGTGATCGTTGAGAACCAAGCGATCAAGTTGATCCCGAAAAAGAAAAAGCCGACATTGGAGGAACTTTTGGCTAAAATCACGCCGGAAAATCGCCATGCTGAAATTGATTTTGGAACAGAAGGGAATGAATTGTTCTGATGCAAGCGCCGGATCGTGGGGATCTTGTTTACGTCAATTTCAATCCACAAGCAGGGCATGAGCAGGCAGGAAAAAGGCCCGGCATCGTTCTATCACCAAAGCGGTTCAATCAATTGACAGGGTTTGCGGTGCTTTGTCCGATCACCCGGCAACAAAAAGGATATCCATTTGAAGTGGAATTGCCATCAGGCTTGGCCGTTGAAGGCGTGATTTTAACCGATCAGGTCAAAAGTTTAGATTGGCGCGCCCGACAGCTTCAAATAGTAGGACGGGCGCCCAATGAAGTTGTTTCGGATTGCTTGGATCTGATTCATACTTTTCTTTCGTGAAAGGCCATTTATATTGGCCTTTTGTTCACTTTTAGCATACTTTTTGCGTACATTTTTGCCCTTCACGCTCCTTGAGGCGGGAGACTTCCTTCGGATATTTTGTTAAAAAGGCAGAATCGAGCAATGAAAAGAAGGCGGATTGTCCCGCCTTTTTGCATGGATTGACACACTGGAGATTATTTTGCACAAATTTTGCACGTGATGAACGAGCATGTCCATTCATCCTTGTATCAATAGTTTTATGGTGGGATTGGAATCCCTCTTCCAACGTCCACCTGCCGAGTGCCGGCAGGTTTTTTGTTTTTTGCGAGCGGTATGGCCGCCATTTTTCAGGCAGATGACTTGCCTGTTTTTCGTTGAATCCGGTACGATGAAGGAGGAAACGGTTTGCCGATTGAGCTGCACTCCTTTCGGCAACGGCCGGGATTGCGCAACATAAGGGAGGAGAGGTTATGGCGATTCAACGCCGCATTCGTCGCGTGAAAACCGTGCAAATGACCACCAACAGTCCGATTCATCGCAGCGGTTCGGTGCTTGAGCCCGGGAACTGGCAAGAGTATGATCCGTTTTTGCTGCTGATGGAAGATATTTTTGAGCGAGGAACGTTTGACGTCCATCCGCACCGCGGCATTGAGACGGTCACGTATGTGATCAGCGGCGAGCTTGAACATTTCGACAGCAAAGCCGGCCACGGCACGCTCGGGCCTGGAGATGTGCAATGGATGACGGCCGGCCGCGGCGTCGTCCATAAAGAAGACCCGGCTCCCGGTTCAACCGTGCACAGCCTGCAGCTTTGGATCAACTTGCCGAGCACGCATAAAATGACCGAGCCGCGCTACCAAAACTTGCGCGCCGAGGACATGCCGGTGCGAAAAGAGGAAGGGGCGGTGATCCGCGTCTTTTCCGGCTCATCGAAAGGCGTCAAAGCGCCGACGAAAAACATCGTCCCGGTGACGATGGTCGACATGACGGTGGAGCCGGGGGCGACGGTGGCGCAAGACTTGCCGGGCCATTACAACGGCTTTTTGTACATTTTAGAAGGCAGCGGCATGTTTGGCGCCGACAAGACGGAAGGAAAAGCCGGGCAAGCGCTGTTTTTCAGCCGCCACAACCGCGGCGAGGAAACGGAGCTGCAGGTGACCGCGCGTGAAAAGCTGCGCCTTCTTCTTTATGCCGGCGAGCCGGTGAACGAACCGGTCGTCGCCTACGGGCCGTTCGTCATGAACACGCCGGAACAAATCCGCGAAGCGATCCGCGATTACCAGGAGGGGCGGTTTGGTCAGTAATGGCAGAAAAGAGCTGATCATTTTTCGGCTCTTTCTTTTTTTACTATGATGAAAATCGGGAACAATACCATTCATTGCATCAGGAGGCATGGATGATGAATGCGGTCATTGAAACGATTTTGCGCCATCGCTCGATTCGCCGTTTTGAAGAGCGGCCGTTGACGGATGAACAAATCCGCACGATCGTCGAATGCGCCCAGGCGGCGTCGACTTCCAGTTATGTGCAGGCGTACTCGATCATCGGCGTGAAAGATCCGGAGAAAAAACGGAAGCTCGCCGAGCTGGCGGGAAATCAATCCTATGTCGAGCATAACGGCCATTTCTTTGTCTTTTGCGCTGATTTTCACCGCCATGAGCTCATTGGCGAGCTAGAAGGAAAAGACGTGCTTCCATCGCTTGAGAGTACGGAAAAGTTTATGGTTGCGCTGATTGACACAGCGCTTGCGGCGCAAAACGCCGCCATTGCCGCGGAGTCGATGGGGCTTGGCATCTGCTACATTGGCGGGCTGCGCAACAACTTGCCGGAAGTATGTGCGCTGCTAAATGTGCCGAAGCGGGTCATTCCGCTGTTTGGGCTTGCCGTCGGCTATCCTGCACAAACGCCGGATCAAAAGCCGCGGTTGCCGTTTGAACACGTTTATCATGAGGACGAATACAACCAAGACCGCGCCCGATTCCTCGAACAATTGCAACGCTACAACGAAACGGTTTCGGCGTATTATGAGCAGCGGACAAACGGCCGCCGCCGCGACACATGGACCGGGCAGATGGCCGATATGCTCAGCCGCCAAGTCCGGATGTACATGAAGGAGTTTGTGGAAGGGAAAGGGTTCAATTTACGGTAGCCTCGCTGCAGGCGGGAGCCCCCAGCTCCCATTCCCGAAGTCCAAGAGGTTCGTAAGAAAGGAGAGAACGAGAGTGGACAAAATCCGGCAACTGGCGCAATGGATCAAAGAGGCGAATACAATCGCCGTCCTGACCGGGGCCGGGATGAGCACGGAGTCCGGCATTCCTGATTTTCGCAGCGAAAACGGCCTTTATGCCCAAGAGGACCATGTCGAATATTATTTGTCAGAGCATTATTACAAAAAAGATCCGGCTGATTTTTGGCGTCGATTCAAGCGGATGTTTTCATTAAAAATGATGGACGGCTTTGCCCCGAATGATGGGCATCGGTTTCTCCGCTGGCTTGAGGAGATGGGCAAGACGGTGACGATTTTGACGCAAAATATTGACGGGCTGCATACGAAAGCAGGGAGCACGAATGTCATTGAGCTGCACGGCACGCTGCAGACGGCGACATGCCCGTCATGCGGCAACAAGTATGATCTGTCGTTTATCAACCACCACGAGGTGCCGCGCTGCGAAAAGTGCCAGACGATTGTCAAACCGGATGTCGTTTTGTTTGGCGGGCTCGTTCCTCGTATCGAAGAAGCATTCGCTAGAGCGGCGGAAAGCGACTTGCTTCTGGCCATGGGAACAAGTTTGGAAGTGGCGCCCGTGAATCAAATCCCGTTTTATGTCGCCGCCGAATCGCCGGCAACAAGGAAAGTATTGATCAACAAAACAGCGACAAGAATGGACGGGATGTTTGACCTTGTCATTTATGGCGGAATCGGGGAAACGGTCGCTAGCGTGCGCAAGCAAATACAGGCGGAATAGATCGATAGATTCCATGCCAACGGGAGAACACATATGGCGTTTTCCCGTTGGACAAAAAATCAAAAAAGGTATTGTAATTTTCAGAACATTCTAATATAATAAAGATAACATACCAACCGGTTGGTATTTTGATGAATGGAGCCGAGCATAAAGGCGTAACGGAAAACGGAGGGGACCATCATGTATTTGCGCTTAACAGACGAGCAGCGCATGGTGCAAAAAGCGATCCGCAAGTTTGTGGAAAAAGAGTTAATGCCGCTTGAAAACGAAGTGTTGCGCAATGAGTGGGAAGGAAAGCCCGGGCTTGCGCCGGAGAAATTGAAAGAATTGCAATTAAAAGCGAAAGAAGCGGGTTTTTGGGGGATCAACACGCCGGAGGAATACGGCGGCGCGAACTTGGGCCACGTCATGCAGGCGATCGTCCTAATGGAAGTGTCGAAAACGCTCGTTCCGTTCCAGTTCGGCGGGTCGGCGGACAACATTTTGTATTATGCGAATGAGGAGCAGAAGAAAAAATACTTGATCCCGACGATCAATGGCGAGAAAAAATCGTGTTTCGCCATGACCGAGCCAGGGGCGGGGTCCGATACGCGCAACATCAAAATGACGGCGGTCAAAGATGGCGATGAATGGGTGTTGAACGGGGAAAAAACGTTCATCACCGGCGGCAATGACGCCGATTTCGTGATGGTGATCGCCATCACCGACAAAGAGCGGCATCAGGCGACGAACGGGCGCGAAGGGGTGACGTGCTTTATCGTTGACCGCGAGATGGGCTGGCGCTCCGAACCGATTTATACGATGGGGCCGTCGACGCCAGCCAGCTTAATTTTCGAAAACGTGCGCGTGCCGGAAGAAAACATTTTAGGCGAGCTGCATCACGGCTATAAGCTTGGGCTTGAGTGGATCGGCTACGCCCGCTGGGTCGTAGGCGCCCGTGCGGTCGGGGCGGCGGAGCGGCTGCTGCAGATGGCGATTGATTATGCGAAAGAGCGCGTCACGTTTGGCAAGCCGATCGCCGAGCGGCAAGCAATCCAATGGATGATCGCCGATTCAGCGGTGGAAATCGAAGCGGCCAAATGGCTGGTGTTAAATGCGGCGTTTACGCTTGACTAAGGGGAGGACAACCGCCACTTGGCATCGATGGCGAAACTGTTTGGCGCGAACATGGGCAACCGCGTCGTCGACCGCGTCATGCAAATCCACGGCGGCATGGGCTACACGAAAGAAATGCCGATCGAGCGCTGGTATCGTGAAGCGAGATTGTGGCGCATTTACGACGGCACGGATGAAATTCAGCGCCTCATTATCGCTCGCAACTTGATTAAAGGGCATGTCAAACTTGGTCAGTTCATCTGAAAAATGAAAGCGTTATCGAAAGGGAGGAGAACACGATGAGCCAACGGTTTGCAGGAAGAGTGGCGTTTGTGACCGGAGGAAGCCGCGGCATTGGCAAGGCGATTGTCACCCGCTTCGCGGAAGAAGGAGCGAAAGTGGCGTTCATTGATTTAAACGCAGAAGCCCTTGAAGCGACGGCTGCGGAGCTGCGGGAAAAAGGGTATGACGTTTACGCCAAGGTGGCGAGCGTCACCGACCGCGAACAAGTAGAAGCGACGATCCAAGAAGTGGTCGATCAGTTCGGTTCGCTCGATATTCTCGTCAACAACGCCGGCGTCATCCGCGACAATTTGCTGTTTAAAATGACCGATGACGACTGGCAAACGGTGATGGACGTCCATTTAAAAGGCGCGTTTTACTGCGCCCGCGCCGCGCAAAAATATATGGTCGAAAAAGGGTACGGGCGCATCATCAACATTTCGTCGACATCCGCGCTCGGCAACCGCGGCCAGGCGAACTATTCGGCGGCGAAAGCCGGCATCCAAGGATTTACGAAAACGCTGGCGATTGAGCTTGGCAAATTCGGCATCACGACGAATGCCGTCGCCCCTGGGTTTATTGAAACCGATATGACGAAAGCGACGGCCGAGCGGCTTGGCATTTCGTTTGAGCAGCTCATTCAGGCGAGCGTCGCCAACATCCCGGTCGGGCGCAGCGGCCGTCCGGAAGACATCGCTCATGCGGTCGCGTTTTTCGCCGACGAACGGTCGTCGTTTGTCAACGGCCAAGTGCTGTATGTCGCCGGCGGTCCGAAATGCTGAAAACGAGGAGGACGGGGCATGTACCAACATGACATCGGGAAACGGTCAGCGAAAGTGAAAAATGTCGTTGAGAGCGGAGCGGTGAAAAAGTTTGCGGAGGCGATCGGCGACCCTCATCCGATTTATTGGGATGAGGAGACGGGGAAACGGTCGCGCTACGGGCGCAACATTGCGCCGCCGACGTTTCCGCGCGTGTTTGACTACGGCGTCATTGAAGGATTGAAATTGCCGGCCAAAGGGCTCATTCACGGCGAACAGCACTTCCATTATGAGCGCCCGCTGTTTGTCGGCGAAGAGCTGTACTGCTATGCGGAAGTGAAAGATTATTACGAAAAACAAAGCAGCATGGGCTTGCTCGGTTTTTTAGTAATCGCCAACAACGGCGAAGACCCTGATGGGAATCTCGTTTTTACTTCGACCTCGACGATCATTATCAACGAGGCGGTTAGAAAGGCGATGAGCGTATGACGAGCATCCGCAAATGGCAAGTCGGAGAGTCGCTTCCCGAAGTAACGCTCGCACCGGTGTCCCGGCTCGATTTAATCAAATACGCCGGCGCATCAGGCGACTACAACCCGATTCATACGATCGATGAAGAGGCGAAAAAAGCCGGCCTGCCGGGCATTATCGCCCACGGCATGTGGACGATGGGCAATCTCGCAAAGCTGTTTACGCCGTACTACGAAGAAGGGTTCGTACAGGACTATTTTGTCCGCTTTCAATCGATGGTGTTTTTAAATGATATCATCACCTTAAAGGCAACGGTGAAGGAAAAAGGCGACAAGACGATTCGGTTTGACGTCGCGGCCGTCAATCAGCATGGCAAAGAAGTCGTCAAAGGTGAAGCGGTCTTTGCGCTTTACGAGTGAAAAAGACGGGCGGCCCCAAAGCTGAAGCCGTAAGCGGGGCGAGGGGCCAGCCCGTTTGCGGGGATGTGTTCACAACGAACAAGGGGGAATGACGATGAAACGGGATGCCGTCATTGTGTCGGCCGTACGGACGGCCATTGCCCGCCAAGGAGGCGCTTTGGCGACGTTGCCGGCGCATATGTTTGCCGCGCAAGTGATCGCCTGCGACCGCGAGCTTGAAATGGATCCGGAAAAAGTGAACATAAACGGCGGCGCCATTGCCCACGGCCATCCGCTTGGCGCGACCGGGGCGATTTTGATCACAAAAGCGGTGTATGAATTGAAACGCCGCAGCGGGAAGTATGCGCTGATTACGGCGTGCATCGGCGGCGGCCAAGGGATTGCGACCATCATTGAGAGAGAATGACGCATTGGAGACCGTGGAGGATGAAAGAAAAATTAAGGGAAGTGGCCATAGAGTTGTTCGAACGCAAAGGATTCAAAGAAACGTCGGTGCAGGAAATCGTCGAAGCGATCGGGGCAACGAAGGGAGCCTTTTACTACTATTACAAAAGCAAAGAGGAGTTGCTATGTGATATTTGTGTTTCCTATCTGGACGATTTGCTTCGGCAGCAAGCTTGCATTGTCCAAGATCTTGAGAAAAGCTGCACGGAGAAATTGCGGGCCATCGTCCATATGGTCATCTGCAATATCCGCACACGGAAGAAAAGCGCCCGCATTTTCTTCCGTGAGATGCGGCATTTGGCTGACGACCATTTAGAGGAAATCCGCGCCAAGCGGCGGTTGTTTCGCAAGCGGTATGAACAGCTTATTCGGGACGGAATGGCGCGCGGCGAATTCAAGCCGTCGCTTCATGCAGAAATGATTACGTTCGGCCTGCTCGGCATCACCAACTGGAGCTATTATTGGTTCCGGCCTGACGAAGGCATCTCTGAAGAAGAACTGACGGATATTTTCGTTGATTTCATTTTGCACGGCATAAAGGCGCCAAGAGCTGGAGAAAGCGGTCGAAATGAGGAGGAGCCAGGCAATTCGGGCGGTCAGACCGAATGAAAGATCGGCCGCTTTGATGGTCTGGCCAAATGGCACACAAAAAGGGGGATCGGGATGGAGCTATTCATCCAACAGCTGTTAAACGGGCTGACTGTTGGAAGCCGTCGATTGATTTTACGAAAGACACTGACTTCTTTACCATCGTGACGAACGCATTGAAAGAAAAACCGGACGTGCTGTTTATCGGCGGACCGTCGGAACCGACGGCGAAAGTGGCGAAACAAGCGCGTGAACTTGGCTTTAAAGGCGGTTTTATCATTATGGATCAGGCGAAGCTCGATGAAATGCAACGGACGATCGGTTCTTATGAGATACTGGAAGGCTCAATCGGCGTCATGCCGCTTATTCACTCCGACCAACCAGGGGCTCCGGAGTTTGCGGAAAAATATCGGACGAAATTCAATGCCGAGGCGAGTTCGGAATCCGGGTATAACTACTTGGCTCTTTACGCGTTTGTTGAGGCTATGAAAGCCGCTGGGACGGTTGATGATCCGATGGCCATCCGCGAGCATTTGAACGAAGGGCTGAAAAACATTCCGAAAGAAAAGCAAGTATACGTCGTTCCAAGCGTCGGCGATGATGGCGGCTTTGAATCAGAAATCGTTGTGGCCGCGGTGGAAAATGGAAAAGTTGTGCCCATTGAGTTAATAAAACAATAATACACCATGCAGATTGACAAGCAGAGGAATCCGATCATCGGGCTTTCAATGGGACTGCTCTTTCCATGAGCCCTGAAACGCGCATCCCGTAGATGGAGCGGCATAGGGATAAGCCATACAGAGGCTGTCTGAAAAGGTCATCACGCGACTTTTCCAGACAGCCTTTTCCATTTCCACATTATGACGTTTTTTGATTCATTATAGGTACTGTGGGTACGCCCCTTAGGGTGTCTTTGACCGGGCAGACACGTTCAACGTGTTCAATCAAGGCTTGGACGTTTTTTGGATCGGAAGGAGAGTCAATATCAATATGGTAGCGAATTTCTAAGAATCCAGGCCGAACGTCCGCTTTCTCCATAAAGCCATCGGGATCTAAATCCCCTTCTACGTGTACTTGGACTCCTTTCAGTTCGACCCCGTGATGGCTGGCAAACAGAGAGACCAGTACATTGATGCAACCGCCCAGTGCAGCTAGGACCAGCTCTACGGGATTCGGTCCCTGATCAGTGCCTCCCAAGGCTGGGGGTTCGTCAATGATGACTTGCTTGCCGTTAATGTCAGCCACTGAGCGTACTCCTTCGCCAGACCATTTGACATCAGAGGAAAAGGTGAGTTTAGGCATGAAAAAACCTCCTGACAAATAGGAATAGTGGATAAATTAAGAATAATACATAAATACCTATTTGACAAGTAAGAATTAAAGAAAATGGAGGTGACAGAAAGAAGAATGAATACAGTGTTGATCGGATTGTCGCTCGGTGCAACCACTTTCGGTTGGGTTCTCTCTTAATACTCATCTAATAAAACTATGTTCTAAATAATCAACAAAACAAATAGAAAAATTTCCAATCGTGCGATAAAATAAAGTTATTCCGCCACCTAGCGAATACAATCAAACAAGGGGAGAGACCGGCGATGCGCGAGATGGCCCTCGGCCTTGCCGCCTCATTCTTCTTTGCTGTTACATTCATATTGAACCGCTCAATGGAGCTGGCGGGTGGAAGCTGGGCGTGGAGTTCGTCGCTTCGTTTTTTCTTTATGGTTCCGCTGTTGTTTGCCATTCTTTTGGCACGCCGCAACCTCGGTCCGGTTTGGCATGACATGAAATGCCATCCGTGGACATGGATCACCTGGGGGACGGTCGGGTTCGGCTTGTTTTACGCGCCGCTCACCTACGCGGCCGCCTACGGACCCGGATGGCTGGTGGCCGGGACATGGCAGTGCACGATTGTGGCCGGCGTTCTGCTTAGCCCGCTCTTTACAGAACGAAGAGAAACGAAAAACGGAACGGTATTGGTGCGCCGTCCGATTGAAAATCGGGCGCTCTTGATTTCCATGTTGATTTTGTCCGGCGTCGTGCTTATCCAGTTCCAGCAAGCAAGCCACCTCACTTGGAAAGAAATCGGGTTGGGGATCTTTCCCGTGCTGATGGCCGCGTTTGCGTACCCGCTTGGCAACCGGAAAATGATCGAACATTGCGCCGGGCGCCTTGATGCGTTTCAACGCGTATGGGGAATGACGATGGCCAGCCTGCCGTTTTGGCTGATTGTCGCGTTGATGGGCTGGCTGACAGCAGGTGCGCCGTCCGCGGGGCAAATGATGCAGTCGTTCATCGTGGCCATTAGTTCCGGGGTCATCGCAACGACGTTGTTTTTTATCGCGACCGATCGGGCAAAAGGGAACGAACGGAAACTCGCCGCTGTGGAAGCGACGCAGTCCGCGGAAGTCGTGTTTGCCGTCATCGGCGAAGCGCTGTTCTTGTCCGCTCCGCTTCCGAACGGATGGGCATTCGTTGGCTTGGCCGTCATCATCATCGGGATTTGCTGGCATAGCTTCGAATCGACAAGAACAGTGAAACACTCATCGCTGCCCATTTCCACAGATCGGCGCCTCAAACGCATAGGGGGGAACGATGAGAATCATCGTGTGCATCCTGCTTGCCTGCCAGACGTTCGTCATCTACTATTGGATCAGCGATTGGCGTCAGCTTGTCACCCCGGTGGGTCTTTGCATGTGGGTGGGCGGAATCGCAGTCGGCCTTGTTGTTCTTCGGACGGGGCGGTACCTATCGCCAAGATGGCGGAGGGCGCTGAAGATGACGACGGCGGGAGTCATCTTGCTTGCTGTGATGTCGCTGATCATTGAATGGGCGGTTTGTTCGATGCCGTAATCAAAATGGATATGGAAAGCCCGTACGGTTGATCAAGGCTTTCCTTGCGGGCCTACGAGGAATGCGCCTTTCGAATGAAGCGAACCCCTTGCCTAAGGCGAAAGAGGGTTGCTAACGGCCTTGATGGGCGGAATTGAACAGCTCCGGCGCTAAGCGGCGGCCAACAGCGTACATGATCGGCGCGCCGAGTGCCATAACGACAAATTCGCCGATGGCCGTCGTCAGCCATGTGAGCCAAAACGGAAAGCCGAGCGCGAGTTTTAGTTCAAGGGCGATGAGACCCATCGTAACGGTAAACGACAACGTATTGACCGCCATACGCGCCCAAATGTTCTCGACATAACGCATGGAAACAATCGTGATGAGAAGCGCCAGCACCGACTGGCCGACGCCGAATACAAGATCATACGCGACAATCGGCGAGAAAAACAAATTGGCGAAAAAGACACCAAGCACGATGCCCACGGCGTATGTTCGGCGGAATACGACTAGGTGGTTTAACATTTCTGAGACGCGAAACTGAATGTTCGTAAAGCCAAACGGCTGAATGAGCGCCGTCACCGCGATGTACACGGCGGCGATCAAACCGTTTGTCGCCATCGTTCGAACGTTCATGGTATTCTCTCCTCTCGTGCATGATGATATGATTGTAGCATGACCATCTCGTGAACGAAAGGAGCAGAATCCATGACTGCAAAGAAACAAGCAGCAGACCGACGCGGCTCCGTCTTTGAGGTTGGGATCACAGCACTTCGCCTTGGCTTGACGTCGTTTGGCGGACCGGTGGCCCATCTTGGCTATTTTTACGAAGAATACGTCAAACGAAAGAAATGGATTGACGAGAAAACGTATGCCGATTTGGTCGCTTCCCTTTCCTCATCTGTGGCAGGCATTCCGCCTTTTATTCGCCGTTCCACTGGTGTAACGCTGCTTTTGCTGTTTGCTGTGCTGCTTGTTGCGCTGCCGCTTGCCCGCGCTTGGGTTCATTCGCCGCTTTGGGCGCTGTTTGACAGCTTTTACCGCGCCGGGGCACTCGTGTTTGGCGGTGGGCATGTCGTGCTGCCGCTTTTGGAAGCGGAAGTGGTGCCGCAAGGGTGGGTCACCGCCGATCAATTTTTAGCCGGCTACAGCGCCGCGCAAGCCGTTCCGGGGCCGCTGTTTACGTTTGCTGCGTACATCGGAATGGCTGCGTTCGGTTGGAAAGGCACGCTCGTGGCTACGGCAGCAATTTTTCTCCCGTCTTTTTTGCTTGTGCTCGGCTCGTTTCCGTTTTGGCACTGGCTTCGCCATCAGCCGCGCTTCCAAGCGGCGCTTGCCGGCATGAACGCCGCTGTCGTCGGGATTTTGCTCGCGGCTCTGTACGATCCGATTTGGAC
Source organism: Geobacillus sp. DSP4a (assembly GCF_013096875.1). Taxonomy (NCBI): domain Bacteria; kingdom Bacillati; phylum Bacillota; class Bacilli; order Caryophanales; family Anoxybacillaceae; genus Geobacillus; species Geobacillus sp. DSP4a. The sequence goes on from NZ_SDLD01000018.1 coordinate 23,619, forward strand.
GCAAGCGGTGAAAGGACCGGTTGATCTAGCATTTGTCCTCGGCGCTTTTCTTCTCCTTGCCATTTGGAAGTGGCCGGCGTGGGCGGTTGTTCTTGTTTCGTTTGTCGGCGGAGGGCTGCGCGCTTGGCTCGGCTGATCGCGCCAAACACCATTCGTTACCGTCCAATGGACAACGGCGCTTTCTGCTTTGCCCCTGCAATGGACGGCAAATGCAAATAGACGTACAGTTCGATCAGCAGCAGCGCCAGCCAAGAAAAATGCTATGAGAAAATGGATGGTTACAATAGCAGGCGGGAGGTCAAACCAGAAAACAAGGGTGTCGAGTGCGATCTGCGCCGCAAGCTGGCTTTTTTTTCGCAAATGAACTACAGGACCGGCCAAGTTGGTTTAGTTTTCCGTGAACCGCTCATACTAACAACAGCATGATCGACTTGAAAGGAAGCGGATCAAAGTGAAACAGGCATGGCGCATTTATATGAGCGATTTGAAACATCTCACGACCAACTGGGCCGCATCCATATTGGCACTCGGTCTGATCGTTCTTCCATCGCTTTACGCTTGGATCAATGTAGAGGCTTCGATTGACCCTTATGCCCATACAGAGGATTTACCGGTCGGCGTCGTGAACGAAGACCGAGGGGCGGAGCTCGCCGGTCACCGGTTTCGCGCCGGCGATGAGATCGTCAAGACCTTAAAAAACAACCACCAGTTGGGATGGCGATTTGTCACGCGGAAAAAAGGAATGGAAGGCGTTCGGAGGGGAGACTACTTTGCGACGATCGTCATTCCGGCTGATTTCTCGGCTAAATTAGCCACTGTAGTGCAGAAACGTCCGAAAAGGGCGGTTATTTACTATTATGAAAACGACAAACGGAACGCCATCGCTCCCAAAATCACGGAGCGCGGAGCAAGTACATTGTCAGCGCGAGTCAGCGATGAGTTTGTGAGGGTGGTCAATACCGCATTGTTTTCCTTGTTCCACCAAGCGGGAGTGACGCTCGAACAGCAGCTTCCCACCATTCGCCGCGTTGAAGCGTTTGTGTTTCGTTTGGAAAACGAATTGCCAACGATTCAACGACAATTGAAAGCCCTAGATCGCGATGTGGGAGAGGCAAGATCACTAGTTCGTACAGGCCGCGAGCTTCTGCCGGCTGCCAGAGCAACGGTGCGGCGCGGTTTAGAATGGACAGGCCGCGTTGAGAAGTTGTTCATGCAAGTCAATGCTTCATCGCACTTATGGGAAAAGCCGGTGGAAATGGTGGTTCATGTACTCTATTCCGTTGCGGAGCAGATGCCACAGTCCCTCGATACACCGGAAAAGCAAGCGCGTTGGGCGGCTCTCATCCAACAGGCTGCAACAGACGCGAGCCCATTGGTTCAGCAATTGCGCCGAACGTTGAGAACATGGGAGGGGACGATTGATTCCTCTTCGCTTCAACCTGTGCAGCGCACCATCAGCCGTATCGAGCAGACGCTAGCGTCTATTCAAGAAACAGCGGCGCTAGTGAAACAACATCCAACAGGCGTCGAAGGGAAGATCACTCACCTGCGTGAACAAATGGCCTTATTGGACGCACAGGCGCAGCAACTTGATCAAGCATATCGCCAACGGCTGCTACCTATGCTGCGGGCAAAATGGAATCAAACAGGGGAACAGGTGCGCCAAGCGAAACAAACGCTTCTTCGCATGGATCAAGCGTTACATGAGGCAGAGCAATGGTTGTCAAACACAGATCGTGATTTAGCGGCCGCGCAACAAGCGCTAAAGACCGCACAGGCTCAATATCCATTTCTCTCCCGCCAGGTCCGCGAGCTGGCCGCCTTCCTATCGAAAATCAAAAGAGAAACCGACATCGACGAACTGATTCGCTTGTTGAAACAAGATCCACAGGCGAAAGGGGCGTTTTTAGCTCACCCGGTTGACGTCAAAACGTTCCGCCTTTTCCCGCTGCCGAACTATGGTTCGGGCATGAATCCATTTTACACGGTGCTGGCCATATGGGTAGGATGTTTGTTGCTTGTTTCCGTCTTGTCGACCGATCCTTCTTCGTTTTCGGAAGCGAATGAGCGGGAACAATATGTCGGACGGCTGTTGACCTTTTGGACGCTGAATGCTTTGCAGGCGATGGTCGTGACAGCTGGAGCGGCTTTCATCTTGCCGAATATTTTCGTCCGTGAGCCGGGATGGTTCATGACGTTCGGCCTTTTGTGCAGCTTTGTCTTTATGGCGGTGGTTTTTTCGCTTGTTTCCTTGTTCGGCAATGTGGGAAAAGCGATGGCGATTGTGTTGCTCGTCTTGCAAATTGCCGGAGCGGGAGGCACGTATCCGATTGAGCTGATTCCTCCGTTCTTTCAGCAATTAAACCCTTGGCTGCCGTTTACCTACGCCATTGACATCATGCGCGAGGCAGTCGGCGGGATCGTATGGGAAAATGTTGAGCATGACGTCAAGCGGCTTCTCTTGTTTGCCGTTGCCGCCCTTTTGGCTGGGCTTGTGTTGAAAGGCCCGTTAAGCACGTGGATGCGCGTGCTGAAAGAGAAAGCCGCTCTAAGCGGGTTGTTTCATTGAAACATTTTCTCTATTTTCTTTTGGAAGCATCTGCTACAATAGGGACGAGAGCGTTGCTTCATCCTATTTCGCGCAGGAGACTCCCACTTCAACGACCAAAGGGAGTAAGTGGGAGAGGAATGTGCGTTCCTCCTTTCTTTTGTGTATGATCGAATAAAGGCATGGAGAAAACCGTTCAATAAAGGCACTCCAATCACGGTTGCTCGATGTATGGAGTTGGTTGCAGGAAACGTTGCAACCGCAAAACATCGAGCGTAGGTCCGTCTGTTGTGTGTGGAAGCCAAGTACTGCCAACAGACACACCGAGAGAATCGGTAACGATGCAGGCATGACCTGCGTCGTTGGGCAGTCGTCAACCTGCCCCCTGATGCAACCCCAAGTCAAGGAAGGAGGACGAAGTCCGTTTGCACTTCTGGGGAGTTGCAAGCCCCCACTTCAAGCGTTCGCAAAGTGGGGGTAGTTGACTCTCAATTGCCCCGTAGGATAGACGTCTCCCAAGCATTGTTCACTGCTGCTTTTGCGCGATGGGAGAGCGCTCGATGGCGGGGAAAAGGGGAGAGAATCATGTCGATCCGTCGACTGCTTGGTTTTGCGCTCCTTTTTTTGGCGATTTCGATGTTTATCGAGCAAATGTGGTGGGTCGGGGGAATTTGCCTCTTGATTGGAATTGGAATGACGGCGAAGTGGAGGAAAAAGAAGCATATATGGTAACGATCGAGAGCGATAAGCTCAGACAGCACGATGAGCAGTTGATGACAAAAGCAGAACAGTTTATCATAGCTTGACACCAACTCCAACGCATCATTATGGAAAGACAAGGCGTTAGTCGAATTGAATATCGCGGTTTTGTATTCCTACAAAAAGGCGGGCGTCAGCATCGTGGACCATCATACCGCCGCGCGCCAATTTCAGTTGTTTGAACAGCAGGAGAAAGCAGCCGGCCGCCATGTCACCGGCGATTGGACATGGCTGATTCCGCCTCTTTCTCCGGCAACAACGCACATTTTTCACCGAACTTATGACAACACGACCATGTTGCCCAACTTTTTCTATCAGGACCGTCCATACGAACCACAAAGGGGAGGGGAACAATGACCGTCATCATCCGCATGCGCGATGTGTCATGGGCAAGAGGAGAGCGCACGATTTTGCGCGATATAAACTGGGAAGTAAAAGAAGGCGAGCAATGGGCGATTCTTGGCCTAAACGGCTCCGGGAAAACATCGCTTCTCAATATCGTCACCGGCTATCAGTACCCGACGCGCGGTGAGGTGGAAGTATTAGGCTATCGGTTTGGACAGGCGAGTCTGCCGGAGTTGCGCCGGCACATCGGGTTTGTCAGCAGCGCGCTCCTTGATCAATTTCACGACACGCTGCAAACGGAAACGGTTGAAGATGTCATCATCAGCGGCAAGTTTGCGACGATTGGCCTGTATGATGCAGTAACTAGCGAGGATCGGGATCAAGCGGAGGCATTGATGGAATCGTTCCGCCTGCAAGCGGTAAAAGGGAAGCGATACGCGACGCTGTCGCAAGGGGAAAAGCGAAAAACGTTGATCGCCCGGGCGCTGATGGCAAATCCGAAGCTGCTGATCTTGGATGAGCCGACCGTTGGCCTAGACTTATTGGCGCGTGAAGAAGTGCTTTCCTTGATCGAACAGGTCGTGTCCCGTCCGTGCCATGTATTATACGTCACCCACTATATTGAAGAGATTGTGGGATCGATCACCCATGTGCTGCTCTTGCAAGACGGGCGCATTGCCGCCGCTGGGCGAAAAGAGGATGTGCTGACCGATGAGCGGCTTTCAGCGGCGTTTCGCCTCCATATGCGCGTTCATTGGGAGAACGGGCGGCCGTGGGCGTCTGTGCGCCGCTGAGCCGGCCGATTCCTCCGCCGCTAGGAGGTTGGTGATTTAGTACAAAATAATGGTAGCTCCACCTGTTTCTCAATTTTCAACCCGCATAGCGCCATCAACGCATAGAGGATGTCCGCCAAACAGCGTGACATCCTCTTTTGTGGCTCGACGTTTCAAAACGCCCGGTCAACGGGCGGAAAATCGATATCGTCCGCTTGTTGGCGGCCGTCAGCGGGCGTGATTTCAATGACCGGCGGCCGTCCGTTTTCAAAGCCGCGGGCGATATCGCGAATCGGACTCATTTCATCGGGAACGCCGATTCCCGGGGTATAGCGCGGCAGGTTGGAAGCGGCGCTGCGTTCTTCCCAAGGTTCTCTCATGAACAAACACCTCCGTATTCTCAGTATGGCCGTTTGGAGAGGCGATACAAATGGAAAAAGCCTCCTTTCCCTTCCGCCGCAACAGGAGAAACTTCTTGATCAAGTCAATAAAAATGTTTCAAATATTAGAAATAAATTGTATAATAAAAGCAATCACATACCGACCGGTTGGTATACAGTGTTTTGAAAACGGATTCATCCGGAAGAAAAGGAAAGGCGGGAGAACGTGAGGCTGAACGGAAAAGCTGCGATTGTCACCGGTGGGGGCAGCGGCATCGGCAAGGCGGCAGTGCCAAAAGAGCGTTGTGCCCTGTTTCTCCATCAGCGAGAAACGGGGCGTATTTTGTTTTCACTTCGCCTCAAATGAAACAGCCCCCTTTCCAAATGGGGAAAAGGGGTGGCTGGTCGGGGAACGGTGCGATCAAACGTCAAAGCGCCCCTGCTTGATTCCGGATGGGTTCTGCGAGCAACTGATCCACGTCGTCGATCAACTCGTCAACATGGTCATACGGCGCATCCAGCTGCAGCATTTTCCGCAAGATCCGACGAGCGTTTGGCGATAAATCGAGCTCTTCTTCCCAGCTTTTTTCCTCGTCACTTGTCGGTTCATAGGCAGAATACAATAAAAACAAGGTGAAGTGTCCAAGGGCATAGAAATCGCTTCGTGGATGCGGTTCGCGCCGCAGCCGTTTCTCAAGCGGGTCGTCATCGCGGAAATCCACCGGTTCGCCGATGCGGCAGGCCAAGCCGAAATCGATGATCGCCGCCGTTCCATCGCGCCAAATGATGTTCGGGATGCGCAAATCGCGGTGGACGATGCCGAAAGCATGGACGTGCCGGACGACCTCAAGCACCTTCTTTAACAATCGAAACGCCTCTTGTTCCGTGTACTTGGCTTCTAGCTTGAAAATCTGGTCTTCCACCGTTTCTCCTTCGATGTACTCCATCACGAGATGCGGATGTCCGCGCTCCACAAACCGATCATACAGCCTCGGAATTTGCGGGTGGCGCAAACGGGCAAGCAGATCCGCTTCGCGCTGAAGCAAGCGGCGGCCGTCTTCTCCTTTTGTCCGCCGCGCCTGCTTGACGACGACAAACCGCTTGGTATGGAGGTCGCGCCCTTTATAGGCGATGCCGTAGCTTCCCATCCCAAGCTCTTCGATGATTTCATAGCGGCCCAAAAGCACCTTCCCGCCCCGATGCGGTCGATCAACCCAGCGGGAGACGAACGGATGGCGTTCAAAAAACCGTTTCATCAGCTGCCGAAAAAGCTTGAGAAGAAGCTGCCGCTATGATGTTTCTTTTTGTAGTGATGATGCCCATACTGGGACGGGTGGTGGTGCGAATGATACGTCGGGTTGTAATAATGGTGGTCGCTGCTGCTGTAATGTTTATGGTAGTGCGACGGATGATGGGGATGGCCCAAAAGGGATTTTAGCCATTTTTTCAACATCGTGATCGCTCCTTTGTGATAGATTTATCTATATATACGAGGCAATGAGAGGGAGGTTTCAGATTCAAAGATGAAAAAGAAACCGCCAGGGGCATGAGCCCCTAGCGCGGTGCGGCAACCTCATTCCTTTTTTTCGTTCAACGCCTGCTTGAGCAGCTCCCCTAAACTCGTGCCAAACGATTCGTTGGCCGGGCTGTATTTTTTCAGCAGCGCCCGTTCGCTGCCTTTGGCGGCGATGCGTTTGGTCTCGTCCGCTTTTTCGACAATATTGCACGGGCGGCATTGGAAATAAAGTCCTGCTTTTCCTTCATGCATTTCCATACGCCGGTGGCATTGCGGGCAACGGCGGTTCGACAGTTTCGGGTCGCGCCGACGGCGGTAGCGGCACGCTAAGTTCGAGCAGACAAGCATCCGTCCGTCTTTCGTTTTCCGCTCTTTTAAAAGCGCGCCGCATTCTGGACACGTCAGATTCGTGAGGTTTGGCGCTTTGTATACCTGCTCGCTTTGCTTAATTTCGGCAACGAGCTGCTGCGTTTGGCGGCGGATGTTGGCCAAAAATTGTTGTGGATTTCCTTTCCCGCGGGCGATCGCCTCCAGCTCCCGCTCCCAGCGGGCGGTCAATTCCGGCGATTTCAGCTCTTCATTGACGAGCTCAATCAGCTGTTTCCCTTTTTTTGTCGGATAAAACCGTCCGTCTTTTCGCTCGACCACTTCGGTTTCAACCAGCCGTTCGATGATGTCCGCTCTTGTCGCCGGCGTGCCGAGCCCGTATTTCTCCATTTGCGCGAGCAAGTCAGCTTCCGAATAACGGGCAGGCGGTTCCGTGAACGATTGTTCCAGCTCAAGTTGCACTGATGGGAGCGTCTGGCCTTCCGCGAGATGCAACAACGTTGGTTGGGCCTTGTTGTCTTCTTTGCTGAGAACGGCTTGAAATCCGGCGTTGACAACCACCGTCTCCTTGGCGACAAACGTTTCGCCGCCGATGTCAAAGACGGCTGTCGTCGTTTCGGATTCATGCGGCGGGTAGAAAAGCGCCAAAAAACGGCGGGCGATGAGATCATACAGCTTGCGCTCATCAGTGGACAGCCTGCTAAGGTCGAGCCGCTCATCCGTTGGAACGATGGCGTGATGATCGGTCACTTTGTCATCGTTAAATACCCGCTTGGCTGCTTTGGCTTTGCCTTTGGCGAGAAGCGGAACGATGACGTCCTCATAACCGGATTTCATCGCCAACAACCGCTCGGTCATCGTCGCTTCCATATCGCTTGGCAAATGACGCGAATCGGTGCGCGGGTACGTGACAAGCTTGTGTTGTTCGTACAGTCGCTGCAACACCGAGAGCGTCTTTTTCGCCGAAAAGCCAAACCGCTTGTTTGCGTCCCGCTGCAGTTCGGTCAAGTCATACGGCAGCGGGGCGGGCTCGCTTTTTCGTTTCCGTTTGATCGATGTGACGCGCGCCGGCTGGCCTTTGAGACGAGTCATCAGCCGGTTGGCCTCGTCTTGGTCAAACAGACGATGTCCGCCATGCCGCTCCCATACGGCTGTGATGGACCCGATCTTGGCCCGAATTGTCCAATATGGCACGGGAACGAACGATTGGATCTCGCGTTCGCGCTCGATGATCATCGCAAGCGTCGGCGTCTGCACCCGCCCGGCTGAGAGCGGATCGTTGTATTTGGTCGTCAAGGCGCGCGAGACGTTTAACCCAATCAGCCAGTCGGCTTCCGCGCGGCAGACGGCCGATTGATACAGGCGTTCAAACTGCACCCCGGGCTTGAGTTGGCGGAAGCCGTCGCGGATGGCGCGGTCGGTTTGCGACGAAATCCATAGCCGCCAAATCGGCTTCGTCCAACCGATCATCTCTAAAATCCAGCGCGCCACCAGTTCCCCCTCGCGGCCCGCGTCGGTCGCGATGATGACATCTTTCACATCCGGTCGTTTCGCCAACCGTTCAATGGCGCGAAACTGGTGGCTTGTTTGCCGAATGACTTTCAAGCCCATTTTCTTTGGGATGATCGGCAAGTCCTCCAGCCGCCATGTTTCGTATTTTCGGTCGTAGTCTTCCGGCATCTTCAGCTCCACTAAATGGCCGAGCGCCCAGGTGACAATGTGCTGCTTTCCTTCAAAATAATGTTTATGTGCTTGCTTGCAGCCGAGCACGCGGGCGATGTCGCGGGCGACGCTCGGCTTTTCCGCTAACACGAGCGATTTCATCGATAAACCCCTTTCTGTCGTCTCTACATGAGCACAGTCTGCTTCTTAAGTATAAAGGAAGAAGGAAAAAGACGCATCCGTCAAGGTTTGTCTCCTTGGCGGGACAAGACGCCTTGGCGTGGCGCAAAGCTGCATCTCCACACTTTCTGCACATTTGCCAAATAAAATAGTAAAATTGAAATGACACTCGGGCTTGATGGATGAGGAGAGGAATCCGTGCGAAAACTGTCATGGAAACTCGGCATGCTGTTTTTTGCCTTTGTCTTGGCCATTGAAATGGTGCTGTTCGTTTCCCTCTACGCTACGCTCGTCCATGCGCGCATCGAGGAAGAATTCGCGCAGCTTCTGGCGCGCGGAAACAGCCATCGCAATGTATTGGAAAAAAATTACGATCGAACGACGTTGGCGCATGTCGTGATGATGGAATCAGAGGCGGAAACCGATGTCGCCATTACGGACGCCCGGCGCCGAATTGTATCGGCATCTAGCGGCATTGTTCCGTTTGCCAAGCGCCTCATTCCTTTAACGAACGGCCGTCATATTCCCCGCCGGGGAATGATGGTTGAAACCGACTGGAAGCGGGCGTCGCATATCGCTGCCGTCAGCCCGATTCAAATCGGGGGGGAAACAAGGGGATATGTGTATATGTTTCAAGACACCCGCTCGATCCGGACGATGGTGTATAAACTGAAGCATCATTTTATTGTCGTTGGCGTGCTGTCGGTGGCGATCACCGTGTTGACCATCGCCTTTTTCTCCCGCGCCATCACGATGCCGCTCCTTCGCATGAAGCGAGCGACCGAAGCGCTCAGCCGGGGGGATTTTTCTGTCCGCCTCGAGATGAAAGGCAACGACGAGCTGGCGCAACTCGGGAGAGCGATTCAAACGCTGGCCAACGATTTGGCGTATTTGAAACAAGAGCGGAGCGAATTTCTAGCGAGCATCTCTCACGAATTGCGCACGCCGCTGACGTATGTGAAAGGATACGCCGACATTGCTAGGCGTCCGCATCTGTCTGAGGAGCAACGGGCGAACTATATGGCGATCATTTACGAAGAAGCGGAAAAGATCGAAAAGATGGTCAAAGATTTGTTTGAATTAGCCAAACTGGAGCAACACTCGTTCCAGATTGAAAAGCAACCGACAAATCTTTGTTCGTTTTTGACAAAATTGTGTGAAAAACTGCGCCCCGCGTTTCAGGAAAAATCGTTGTCGCTTGTGTGCCAGTGCCCCGGTTCGGTTATGGCTGCGATTGATCGGCAGCGGTTCGAGCAAGTGATGATCAATGTGCTTGACAATGCACGAAAGTACGCGTTTTCCGGCACGACGGTGGCCGTCGCCGTTCACCTTCAAAAGCAAGGAATCGTCATTGCCGTGTCCGATGAAGGAACCGGCATTCCGCCGGAAGATGTGCCCCGGATTTTCGAGCGGTTTTATCGGGTTGACAAATCGCGGTCGCGGACAAGCGGCGGGACCGGACTCGGTTTGGCGATTGCCAAAGAAATCGTCGAGGCGCACGGGGGAACGATCGCTGCTCGAAGCGAACAAGGAAAAGGAACGACCATCCTCATTACGCTGCCGGAGGGATAATGATGTATACCTTGCTGTTGGTTGATGATGAAGAGCGGATGCTCGATTTATTGGAATTGTATTTAGCGCCGAACGGCTACCGTTGCGTGAAACGGCGTTCAGGGGCGGAAGCCATTGACTATTTGCGGCGCCATCACGCCGATTTGGTGCTGCTTGATGTCATGATGCCAGAACTCGACGGATGGGAAACGTGCCGCCGCATTCGATCGTTTTCGAATGTGCCGATCATGATGGTCACCGCTCGCGATGAGACGGCGGATATTGTCCAAGGATTGAAAATCGGAGCGGACGATTATGTGACGAAACCGTTTGACGAGGCGGAACTGCTTGCTCGCATTGAAGCGGTGCTGCGCCGTACAGCTGGCGGTCGTTCCGCCATTCGCGCGGCCGGGCTTGTATGGGACGAAGAGGAACATACGGTCCGCTACGAAGATAAGCCGATTGCGTTGACGCCGAAAGAATTTGCCATTTTGGGGCTGCTGTTAAAGCACCCGAATCAGGTGTTCAGCCGCGGGCAAATCATCGCATCGCTATGGGGCTATCTCGCTGATACGGAAGAGAGGACCGTTGACTCCCACATGAAAAACATCCGCGAAAAATTGCGGAAAGCGGGGTTCCCAGTGGACGACTATTTGCAGACGGTCTGGGGCGTCGGCTACAAATGGGAAGGGCGCAAGTCATAACCATTTTCGGAAAGAGAGGCGTTTGGGTCAAATGGAAGAACGGATGATTGAGTTCCTTCAAGCATACGGCGGAGCGGCGTACTTCTTGAGTCTAGCCTGCAATGTGGTGATCAGCGTGCTCGGAGTCGTCCCAAGCGCCTTTTTAACTGCCGCCAATTTGACCGTTTTCGGATTTTGGCCCGGCTTTTGGGTGTCGTTTGCCGGCGAGGCGATCGGAGCGGTCGTCTCGTTTGTCTTGTATCGAAAAGGACTTCGCCGATGGAGCGAGACGACATGGCTTTCCCATCCCAAGGTGAAGCCGTTGCTTCATGCAAGTGGCAAGGAGGCGTTTGGGCTTATTTTCGCGCTTCGACTGTTGCCGTTTGTGCCATCCGGGGCGGTGACGTTCGTTGCTGCCATCGGCCGCACGTCTCTTTCTGTGTTTGCAACGGCTAGCTCGCTCGGCAAGCTCCCGGCTTTATGGATGGAAGCGTATGCCGTCCATCAATTCCTCGAGGCCGCCTGGGCGGGCAAACTGATGCTCGCTGTTGCATCGATCGTTCTTTTGTGGTTCGTCTGGCGAAAGATAGGGCAAAAAGCAGCGGGGTGAAACAGCCCCCGCCCGAAAGGACAGTCAGCCTAGGCGCCATACGGCCTTTAGCGGCAAATCCAAGGCCATCTCCACAAAATCTGCACAAATGTCCGGTATGCTAACAAGGCAAGGAGGGTGAAAACGATGAAAAACTGGAAAATGTTATTGGGAACAACTTCAGTTATGGCAGCGCTCTTGTTATCGGCCTGCACCGGTGCCAACGACAACAAAGCGCCAGAGGAACATACAGCTTCTCACACCGGGCATGAAGGAATGAATCACTCGGGCTCCAAAGAGGTGCCGGCCGGATTGAAGGAGGCGAAACAACCAAAGTATCCGGTTGGAAGCCAAGTCATCATCCATGCCGACCATATGCCGGGAATGGATGGAGCCAAGGCGACTGTCACCGGTGCCTTTGACACGATCGTCTATACGGTCACATACACCCCAACTACAGGCGGGGACCCAGTGAAAAACCATAAATGGGTCATTCACGAAGAAATCGAAAACGCCGGAGACAAACCGTTCCAGCCGGGCGATGAAGTCGTCTTGAATGCCGATCACATGGAAGGGATGAAAGGGGCCAAAGCAGTCATTGATTCGGCGAAACAAACGACGGTGTATATGGTCGATTACATCGATACGGAAACTGGTCAAAAAGTGACCAACCACAAATGGGTGACCGAAGACGAGCTGTCGCCGGCCAACTAACGAATCATCATCGGTGTTTCCGCAAAACGCGCAGCCATTTCCCTTGGAGCATAGGGGAATGGCTTGTTTTTTTCGGCTCATTTGTGAAAATTGTGGTATAATTATACGAAAATCCCCTATTTTTTCAAAAAATAGACAATATAGGCGGCTTCGCCTGAGTCTTACGGAGCGATCGGGAAAACGGGAGAAAGAAAGGGAGAAACGATGCGGAGATTTTGGTTGGGAGTTATGTGGTTTTCAGTGGTTTGGGTGCTTTACGGCATCGGAGCGGCAGGGCATCACTTATGGACGGAACACCGGATGGACGGACAGGCGCTGATTCTCGCGCTCGGCATGGCGACCATGGCCTGGCGGGCATGGGACGAATATCATGGGAACGGTTGGACACGAAAAAAGGAAGACGGGCGCCGTCTATGATGAAAGGACGCCCGTCTCTAGCTGTCGCCCGAGCGAAAAGAGGCGGTTTGGTTACGCCGTTCGCCCGGGCGCTTTTGTTGCTTGATGCTGCTTTTCTTTGACAGTGGAATAGATGAATAAGAGAACCAAGACGGCCACGCAGAGAAGCGAACCGATTCGATGCTCTCTTTGAAGCAAAAAGCCAAGCCAAATCGCCCCGAGCGCCCCGACCGCCGCCATCGTTGTGTACGGAAACCCTTTCGTTCGGAAAAACGGCTTCGTTTTGTAGTGCGGCCGCAGCTTCAGCTGAGCGGCGCCGATCATCATCCAAACGATGAGCACGGTAAACCCAGGAATCGTCATCAATTCCCCGATGATCCGCCCGGGCGCCAAGTAGGCGCCGATCACGCCAGCGGCGATGCAGATGGCGACCATGCCCATCCCGTACAGCGGAACCCCGTGTTTCGTCGTCCGCTGCAAGCGGCGGCTTGCTTCTCCTTGTTCAGCCATGGTGTACAGCAACCGAGAAGTCGCATAGACGCCTGTATTGGCCGCCGATAAGACGGCAATGAGCAACACCGCGTTCATGACATGGGCCGCGCCGGGCAACCCGATCGCTTCCAACACTTGGACAAAGGGACTGTTCGTTTCCGAAACGGTGTTCCATGGCATAATGCCGCAAATGATGGCCATTGGCAAAAGATAAAAGCCGACAACCCGCCAGATTGTGGTGCGAATGACGCGCGGCAGCACCTGCTCGGCGTCTTTCATCTCCGTCACCGCCACCCCGATCAGCTCCGCTCCTCCATAGGAAAACATCACGATAAGCAAGGCGCTGAGCGTTCCGGCAAACCCGTGCGGAAACCATCCGCCGTCGCTGGCAGACGGAAACGAGCCGCTTATGCCGCTTGGGATCACGCCAGCCCATACGCCCGCCCCGAGCACGATAAACACCACTAGCGCCGCCACTTTCAGGCCGGCCAGCCAAAATTCCGCTTCCCCGTAATACTTCACAGGGAAAAGATTCAACCCCATGATCAGACACGCGCACAGGAGGGCAAGCAGCCATAACGGCACAGACGGAACCCAATAGTTCAGAAAGCTGCCGGCAGCCAGCAGTTCGACAACAGTGACCAACGTCCAATTGATCCAATACAGCCAGCCGACGATCCATGACAGGCGAAAGCCAAACGCCCGGCGGATCAAATGTTGAACGTTCGAACCCGGATACGCGATCGCCATCTCGGCCAGTGCAGCCATAATCCAAAACAACAGCACGCCGCCGATCAAGTACGTGAGCACGACGCTTGGTCCAGCGATATGAATGGCCTCGGCGCTTCCTTTAAAAATGCCGGTGCCGATCATCCCTCCTAACGCGATCAGCTGAACGTGGCGGGGCAATAGTCCTTTTTGCAGCTGAGGACGGGATTGTTCCATGTTGACAACAACCTTTCTGCTCTAATGTTGATTCATAGATGTGCTTTTTTGCTTTTATGCGGTTAAGCAAAAAAGATAATTTCAGAATATAATAGTTCAGTTGTTCTGTCAACGATTGTCGAAAAAAGGCATCACCAACATGGAAATTGGTGGATGAAGATGACGCCTAGACGCTGCCTTCATCCCGTTGCGATTATGGCGGGAGTCGGAAAAGAACTGAAAAACATGGTCGTTCCGCTCCTTGTGATCATGGTGGCGGGCAGTCTGAACCGCTTCTCTTGGCGGGATTTCATCGTGCCGCTGGCGGCTGTCGTATACACGGTGGTGATGGGGGTTCTGTCTTGGCTCCGCTTTACCTACGCTTGGGATGAAGACCGCTTGCTCGTGGAGGAAGGCGTGTTTGTCCGCAAAAGACGTTCGATTCCGTTCGAGCGCATCCATGGGATTTCAGTGACAGAGGGGATATGGCAACGGATGGCGGGAGTGGTTCAAGTACATGTTGAGGCGGCGGGTGATGCCCTCGGTGAAGCAGAAGTGACGCTTCGGGCCATATCAAAGGAAGAAGCCCGCTGCCTGCAACGATGCGTGGAACAGGCGAAACACAAGGTGGGAGCCGCCGCCCATCCAGAACCATCCGCGAACCGTCCACATCGTGCTCTGTTTGCCTTATCGGCGAAAGAAATAGGGGTGGCTTCGTTGACAAGCGGTGGAGCGCTTGGCGTGGTTGCCGCTTTATGTGGGTTTTTGTCGCCCAAGCGCCAGCCGCAAACAAATATTGTATGTAAAAAAATATTTTTTATACTTTACTACTAAATATTAATTTATTATAATTCTAATGTACTAATCATTATCAATTATAGAAAGATAGAAAGGGGAAGAAATAATGGGGAACCAACAAAATGCTTCCAAATGTCCGTATCACGGCAGCGTCACAAGCTACAACTCAAATCGAACAACCAATAAAGACTGGTGGCCGAACCAGCTGAACTTAAGCATTCTCCATCAACACGACCGAAAAACGAATCCTCATGATGAAGAGTTCAATTATGCCGAGGAGTTTCAAAAACTCGACTACTGGGCGCTCAAAGAAGATTTGCGCAAACTGATGACCGAAAGCCAAGATTGGTGGCCGGCCGACTATGGTCATTACGGTCCGCTGTTCATTCGCATGGCGTGGCATTCGGCGGGAACGTACCGCATCGGCGACGGTCGCGGCGGCGGTTCGACCGGCACGCAGCGCTTTGCCCCGTTAAACAGCTGGCCGGATAACGCCAACTTGGATAAAGCGCGGCGGTTGCTGTGGCCGATCAAGAAGAAATACGGAAACAAAATTTCCTGGGCTGACTTGATGATTTTGGCCGGCAATGTCGCCATTGAATCGATGGGCGGCAAGACGATCGGCTTTGGCGGCGGCCGGGAAGATGTCTGGCATCCGGAAGAAGACATTTATTGGGGCGCGGAAAAAGAGTGGCTCGCTTCGGAACGCTACAGCGGGGATCGCGAACTGGAAAATCCACTTGCGGCTGTGCAGATGGGGCTGATCTATGTCAACCCGGAAGGCCCTGACGGCAAGCCGGATCCGAAAGCGGCAGCGCGCGACATTCGCGAGACGTTCCGCCGCATGGGGATGAACGACGAAGAAACGGTCGCCTTGATCGCCGGCGGCCACACGTTCGGCAAAGCGCATGGCGCAGGCCCTGCTTCCCACGTTGGCCCCGAGCCGGAAGCCGCTCCGATTGAAGCGCAAGGATTGGGATGGATCAGCTCATACGGAAAAGGAAAAGGCCGCGACACGATCACGAGCGGCATCGAAGGCGCGTGGACGCCGACACCGACGAAGTGGGATATGTCGTATTTCGATATGCTGTTTGGCTATGACTGGTGGCTGACGAAAAGCCCATCTGGGGCATGGCAATGGATGGCAGTTGACCCGAAAGAAGAGCATCTCGCACCGGATGTCGAAGACCCATCGAAAAAAGTTCCGACGATGATGATGACAACCGACTTGGCGCTTCGCTTTGATCCGGAATTCGAAAAAATCGCCCGCCGCTTCCATGAAAATCCGGATGAGTTCGCGGATGCGTTCGCCCGCGCTTGGTTCAAACTGACGCATCGCGATATGGGGCCGAAAACGAGATACTTAGGTCCGGAAGTGCCGGAAGAAGATTTCATCTGGCAGGACCCGATTCCAACGGTCGACTATGAATTGACCGATGCCGAAATTGAAGAAATCAAAGCGAAGATTTTGAACTCGGGTCTGACGGTTAGTGAACTCGTCAAAACCGCTTGGGCCTCAGCCAGCACGTTCCGCAACTCCGATAAACGAGGCGGAGCCAACGGCGCCCGCATACGCCTTGCGCCGCAAAAAGATTGGGAAGTGAACGAACCAGAGCGGCTCGCCAAAGTGCTTTCGGTGTATGAAGACATCCAGCGCGAGCTGCCGAAAAAGGTGAGCATCGCCGACTTGATCGTCCTTGGCGGCAGCGCGGCGGTTGAAAAGGCGGCGCGCGACGCTGGCTTTGATGTCAAAGTGCCGTTTATTCCAGGACGGGGTGATGCGACGCAAGAACAAACTGACGTCCAGAGCTTTTCCGTACTGGAGCCGTTTGCCGACGGATTCCGCAACTATCAAAAGAAAGAGTACAGCGTCGGTCCGGAAGAATTGCTCATCGACAAAGCGCAGCTTCTAGGGTTGACCGCACCTGAGATGACCGTGCTCATCGGCGGTCTGCGGGTGTTGGGCGCGAACTATCGCGATCTCCCGCACGGGGTTTTCACTGATCGCGTCGGGGTGCTGACGAACGACTTCTTTGTCAACTTAGTCGACATGAACTATGAATGGGTGCCGACAGACAGCGGCATTTATGAAATCCGCGACCGGAAAACGGGCGAAGTGCGGTGGACGGCCACCCGGGTTGACCTTATTTTCGGAGCCAACTCAATCCTTCGTTCGTACGCCGAATTTTACGCCCAAGACGACAACCGAGAAAAATTCGTCCGCGACTTTATCAACGCTTGGGTGAAAGTGATGAACGCCGACCGCTTTGACATTCATTTGAAACAAACCAAAGAGTCGGTCACAGTTTAACCAGGCAAAAAAAGCAGCTTGTCCGTTTAAGGGGCAAGCTGTTTTTTTATATTTCTTAGACTTGTTGTGGATCAAAAGGGAAAGATTCGTTGAAAGGAAACTAGAGCGCTCAATTACCTGTTTTTATGCTTATGTGTCAGAGATTTGCAGAGAGAAAAGAGCCTTCGGAGAATCTTTGAGAATAGTATGTATTTTATTGACAAATTATGTGTTTTTCAGTATGATTGCGGCAGAATCAAATCAAGATCAAATAGCATAGGGAAAGGGACAGGACAAACGTTCACGTCAAAATAAAAAGACAGCTCAGCCCTGCCCAACGGTGGCGGGGAAAACAACACCTTCTTTCTATGATTGTAAGGTATAAACGTGTTTTAGTCAACACAAAATGAATTTATGTATGGAAAGTAAAGGAGTTTACTTTAACATAAATCAGCCAGAAGTCCCCCACCTCTACAGGTGGGGGATGAATGGCGTTCGGTTTTTCTGTTTTTCTCTTTCTTCTTTGGATGGCAATAGAATACAATAAACATAGGAGGTGAAACCATGTATCGAACGCTGAAAACCCGTTTTCGGGCAAAGAAAGAAGTTATCCAAAAACTATTTGAATGCAATCGTATCTCCGCAGAAGTTTGGAACGAATGCCTTCGTTTGGCAAAAGAACATCATTTGGAAACAGGAAAATGGATAACCAAAACGGAACTGCAAAAAGCAACAAAAGGTCGTTTTTCTATCCACAGCCAAAGCATCCAGGCGGTTGTGCATAAATATATCTTTGCCCGTGATGGGGCAAAAGAAGCACGGAAAAAAGGAGAAAAAATCAAATATCCATACAAAAAGAAAAAACATTTCAACACGAAATGGGCAAAAGATGGGTTTGTTTTGCGTGAAGACGGAACGTTGGAACTGTCGCTAGGAATTTGGAATCGAAAACGACAATCTCCTTTGGTGGTGAAAATCGACAAAGAGAAACTTCCAAACGGAAAAGTTCCATGAGCAATTTTTGCTCTCCACCCGGGCATGAAAATGACTCATCGGGGCGCATGCATTTTCACGGAAAAGTCAAAGAAATCGAGTTGGTCTATGACCGTGGTTTGTGGCTTTGTTTATCGTATGAAGATGGGAAAAAACCAAAAGAAAATCCATGTAAAAACCGTGTTGCTATTGACCCAGGGGAAATTCACACCATCGCAGCCATTTGTGAAAATGGGGAAAGTCTCATTATCACGGGAAGAAAAATAAGAAGCATTCATCGGTTGAGAAACAAGAAATTAAAAGAACTGCAAAAACTCATGAGCAGATGCAAAATTATGGTGAAATCCGCCCATTGGAATTTACGGTCAAACCGTTTACGTATCGACGGATTGCTTAGGTATGAAGTCGTAGATGGCGAGTTCCCGCCCTTGAGTATCATGGATACTCATGTTGCCTGTGGCTCCCAACGGGACGGGTGCCAGGTGTTGCCTGCAGATAGGCTGCCAACCAGCCTATCATGCATCCACCTCCGAAGGGGAAACAGGAAACCCCCACTTCGATAAGTGGGGGAGGTTCATTATACCGGTTCCTTATTGAAGGAAATAACTTAATGAAGTTTCAACAGCAAATCAAACTATATAAATGGACGGGACACGAAGAACTCACCTTTGTCAATATCAGCGACTATGTATCACCTTTTATGGCTTATAAAGCAGCATATGATTCACAAGAAATAATACGAATTCAAAAGATCATGGTTGAGAATCCAGCGATGCCTCTAAAAGAGCTTAGACTCAAGACAGGCTATCCGAATACCATGAAGAACACACTGATCGGATACAAGGATCAGATTGAAGGGCGGGGTAGGAATTATTCTATTTTATGATTCTCTTAGTTAGTTTTTTTATCAATAAATATGAATCTTTGACACACAAAGAAAAGAAGGAGTTTTCCCATCATGGACGTTCGAATTCGGGCCATTTATGAAACCCGAGTTCGGCAGTCATGGCCGGCTGCATCTGTAAAATAGATCTGGAAAGGAGCGCCCGATGAGGATACGCAAATGTGCTAGAGCAGTGATCATCAATGAGCGAAACGAAATTCTTCTTCAGCAATTTGAATTTCGGGATGTAGTAGGGAACAAAGTGTTATGGGTTACTCCAGGAGGGGGCATTGAAGAAAACGAGACCCCAGCTGAAGCTTTAAAAAGGGAATTATACGAAGAACTAGGCATAGTGGTTGATCTTCTCGGTGGCCCCATATTCCAACTGGATGTATGGATTGAAGGAAAACAAGGTTCTTTTATTAGCCGGGAAATTTATTATCACGTTACGATCCAATCCGATACGGTGTTGTCTATCGAACATATGACAAAGAACGAAAAAGACACACTGAAAGGACTTAAATGGTGGAGCAAAGACGAATTGCAGAAAATCGACAACTTTGTGCCGCGTGAAATATTGAACTACATATAGTTTTCTGCTTTTCACTGCGCTGCGGTTGCAGCGAGTCGAGGGGGGAGTAGAGGGAATCGTGACGTTCCTTTCTCTACCCGTGGTGCTAGATAAACTTGATCAAGCATAAAAATAGCCCTTGCCTGCGGATCTCCTTAAAATGAAAGTGCGACCAAACATTGAAAAGGAGAATCCCCATGCAAGAGCACTTTCATTTTACTACAGATCGGGCCAAGATTCAAAAGCAATATGCCGCCATTTTCTTTTTTGTTTCTGCCCAACTTTCATGCATTCAGGTGCATCTTCATCGTCGAAATCGCCATTTGGTCAAGCAAGAGGACGCTGTCATCATCGCCATTCATCTTTTAGGAAAGTTGCTCGGTTTTACTTCTGAACGGGCGTGGCATCGCTTTGTGATCGGGAACTTGTTCCCAAAGGGGCAGTTTCTGGAACGTTCCCGGTATCATCGTCGTTGTCGATCACTGCGTTTTGCGATCAAATGAATTCGCCATGAATTGGCGAAACGCGGGCAGCACCATGCCTACGCTGTGGTGGATAGCTTGCCAATCGAGTTATGTCATGCCGTGAGAATGGATCGGGTCAAACGGTTTCAAGGAATCGCCGATATCGGGTATTGTGCTTCGAAAAAGCAATGGTACTACGGGTTTAAGCTGCACCTTCAAGTTACAGATCAAGGTCTGCCGATGGGATATGTGGTGACGGAAGCATCTTGTCATGATCGAATAGCAGCCGAAAGCGTCATGACCCAAATTCCCCATCCCTATAACTTCGGGGACAAAGGGTTTATTAGCAGCGACTTGCAAAAAAGGCTGTACGAAGAATACCAAATGGCGCTTTGGACTCCGTCTCGAAAAAACCAGAAACATCGTCCGCCTGAGACATGGGAGCAGTGGATCAAACAAAAACGCAAAGTGATCGAGACGGTGTTCTCGGTTCTGGTTGACCACTATCGTATCACTGAGATCCGAGCCAATTCGATTATCGGATTTGAAGTGGCGTTAGACGGTATATTGTTAGCCTATTCCCTGGTTACACTTGGACTAGTATAATTTCTATCTTTAGCTCAGTAAGTGCCTATATAATTCCTAGAAGAGAGTTAAATAATGTAGAGGAACAAGAACTTATCTTAAATCAAAGTTAACACACATTGAGAAAGAAACAGTAAGGTAAAAAAGAATTGATACTTCTGCCACAAAAGGAATCAAAAAGAGACATCATTCTTAATATTTTCATTCTTCTGATGGTGCTGTGTAGATGCGGCATGGTTGTCTCTCATGGAAGAACGAATGAACTTCCATCATCTGTAGTGCCGCGAAATGCAGCATGGGTGGCTATGATTCAAAAAGTTATTATCAACAAAAAGGTGGGGGTAATAGTGTTAGACAAGAAAAAAGTAGGAAATATATTAGGTGTCACGTCTTTGTTTCCTGTAATCATAAGTATCATTATTTTCTATGTTGAAAGAGGTCCAGATGCTGATGTTTATTTCGTGATCACAATTTATGGCATCTTATCAATTATTGGTATTTTATTCGCTGTGTTCTCGTGGTTGATGACAAAACGTTTCTTTCTGCCAATTATCAGCTTGATAGGAAATGGAGCGGTTTTGGCCATTGCTTTTCTTTTGCTATTGGCAATGGGGATTAGTGAACCATAAAAAAATATTCTTATTCAAAGATTCTGCCCGTAGTTGCAATCTTTCTTTTTCTCCTGTAAATACACAAAAGTAGGTGGCATATAAAAATGGAAATGAGTAAGTTTATAAGCTCTTCACCAAAAGTTATACTTGACTGTTTCAGATCATGTCTTGCTTACATGCATAAGGAAAATCAGTAAATCAACGATTTTCCTACATGGTGACACGAGAAAAAGCCTCGCTTGTCAAGTACACGTTGTGGTGATGAACCACCACAAGATTTAATATGCTACAGTTTATTAAAATTTATTAAAAAGGGAATGGGTTCGGGATCATGAGTCAAAAACTTAACAATACTAATTTGTTACTTTTTTTAGGAAGCAATATTTCAGTCACTTTTGGTTTATCTATGTTTACCATCATCATGACATGGTTGGCCTATAATGGAAGAGGCTCTTTAATGGACTCGGCGTTTGTCAGTATCGCGATGATGGTTGCTCAACTACTCATTGCTCCGATAGGCGGAGTTATTGCTGACCGTTCTAATCGAAAAAAGGTGATCGTCTTATGTCGCCTTCTTTCATGCGTAGTGATATTCATTGTTTTCCTTCATTTTTATATAAATGGGAAACTCGGAATTGTCATTGTGTCTATGGTTGCTACTTTTCTTCTTACGATCCTGTCTACTTTATCAGGTCCTGTACAATCAACCATTCTCCGAGAATTAGTAGAAAAAGAAAAATTTTCGAGTGTATATGGCAATTTTATCGCTTTAAGCGGAGTAAGCAGACTTGTAGGCCAAGGAATTGCAGGGTTTCTTCTTGCATGGATTGGAACTTCTTGGTCATTGCTGACAATTTTTGTTGTGTTTATATTTGGCGTTCTGCTCATACAGTTTTCTAAAATTTCTACCAAACCAGTAAATAACTATAGTGAATCCAGTTCGAAGCTTAGGGAATTGAAAGAAGGGTGGAATTATTTAATAAACATTCCATATTTAAAGTGGTTATTAATTACCGCTTGTCTCACAAATGTTTCGCACAGTTCGTTAACGATTGCGGCTCCGGCAATCGCCAAAGAGCTTGGCAACGGCCCGCAAACCTTCAGTTTACTAACGATGTCACTAGTTTTTGGCGGATTAGTTTGCGGGGTTATTGGGGGGAGAATGACCAAAAAAATTAAAACTGGATTAGCATTTGGATATTTAAATTTGTTAACAGGATTATTTACTATCATTATTGCCTTCTCTCATTCTTTAATACTTACATGTGCTGCTGTTTTCTTTCTGTCTTTTGTCATTACGATGGATGATATCATGTATGAATCTATCGTTATGTTACTCACTGACTCTCGTTATCGAGGAAGAATTAAAGGGCTTCAAGTTTCCATTGCCATGTTGCTAATGCCTTTTGCTATGCTATTAGGCGGCTATGTTGGAGATTTAATAGGTGTACGTAATTTGATTGTTATTTCCAGTGCATGTGTCTTTTTGGCAGCGATCATATGCTTTACCAATAAACATGTGAGATCTGTTTACTCTGGACATTATGAACACGCAGTTAAGAATGAGACAATGCAAATAAAATTATAGCTTTACCGATAGCTTACGCTGCTTTTATTAACCATTCTGATGTACAGAAAGTTTCAAACAACGTGCAGAAAGAGTAGAGAAACAAGTAATGCAATCGTTGAACAAAAATTCAAAAAAACACAAGTGATAAAACAAAACCATTCAATTGTTCGTTTATTTTAGAAATTATAAAAAATAAAACTATACGCTAAATAATCCATGAAACCAAAACAAAAAATACCTAAACAACTAAAAATTGGCTCTTCACCACAAGTTGTACTTGATATATTGACATAGAACGCAGTAGGAAAATAAAGAAAATAGAGGGTACAAAAAATGCGAATTTTCCTGTATGGTAAAGGTGACCAAACCAAACCATTGGAGGAAAATTCGCATGTACTCTCAGTTTATCAAAGAACTTATCGATTTGCCAGATGTTTTGATTGAAAAGGAACGAAAAGAAGGAGAACGCTGGATTTTCGAACTTTCTCTTCCCGAACAATGTCCGTTATGTCCTGTCTGCTTGCAACGCACAACAAAAATGACCCGAAAAAAGAAGCAATGGATGCATGGCTATGCCCAACGGATCGGGGTTTTTTGGATTGAACTCCCAGTGGAACGGAGACGTTGTTGCACTTGTGGCATGACATTCAGCACCTCTTATCCAGGGATCTCCCCTCGAAGTGTGGCAACGGACGCCTTTCAACAATGGGTGGCGCAATCTTGCATTGGAACATCCATTCAGGCGGTGGCTCGTATGCTAAAACTCCCTTACACGACTGTTGAACGTTGGTTTTATACCCATGCCCCTTCCTTTTTGTCGAATACCATTCAGCCAAAGGCGGTTTGTGTCGATGAGTTTGCTTTTCGAAAAGGGCATGACTATGGAGTGGCGGTCATGGATGCAGAGACGGGAGAAGTGTATTCCATCGAAGCAGGAAAGAATGAGGCAGCCATTCGAAGTGCATTGACGTGTGTTTCTTCTTCTGTCCAGTGTGTCGTGAGCGATTTGGCTCCGGCCATGAAAAAAGCCATTCAAGGGGCGTGTCCAGAAGCGGTACATGTGGTCGATTATTTTCATGTCATTCAGCTGTTTACGGAAGCCTTAGATCGGTGTCGCAAATATTTAGCCAAAGGGGGCAAGAAACACGGAAATGTTCGGTACGTTTGTTGTTTATTGAGCCAATGCCCAGAGAAATTAACCGAGGAGGAACGTCAAACGGTACGGGAGTGGTGTAAAGAAAGCGATTACCTACAGGTTGTTTATCAATCCCTCCAACATTTTCGCTATGTATCCAAAAGCCAAGGCGAACGACAGGCGAAACGTCGCTTGGAAGCTTGGATTCATCGGTATTTGTTTTGTACTTGTTCTGTTGTGCGTGCCATCGCAAAAGCACTCGCAAAACGAACAGAAGAAATCATTTCGTGCATTTTGTCGCCTTATTCGCTTATTCGAATGGGAAAATGGAAGGGACGAATAACAAGATCAAGCCGCATATAAAGACAAAAAATTGTTTTTAAAAAATAATGATAAACAAGAGACTGCATTTCATTAATAAAAGAAATGATTAAAGGATCTTAGTATTTCAAGCTCCTTTTTTGTGAATTAATATCTGATTTGCACAGAGATTTGATTGTTAATTGCAATGTTATTCGGTATGTTTATTTAACTTTTTGCACTCTATAAGTAAACCCGTTTTTTATCAATCATAAGTTGGCTTTTCATTTGGTCGAAAATCAACAATTAACGATAACAGACACCCATGCCAATAATAATTGGCACATCGATGGATGAAATAACAGTAAAAGTTATCCACAGTTATTTCAAGGTAGAGCTTTATTTAAAGGAAATTGTCGATAAATACGGAGTTAAATAGCTAAGAAGGTATACGATATAAAAATTAGGAATTGCGGTGAAAAGGCGGTGATAAACGTAACAGGTTAACGCCTGTTGTTTTTTACGCATATTGCAATATCAATGTGGTCATACTACAATTGAATACGTTAGGTGTTTGTGTTAATACGTAGGCATTTATAACAAAAATACGTTATGCCTGCGAAGGTGAGTGCTTTTTAATGGTTGTTTTTATGGCATTTTAACGTATTTATAATAATTGGGCTATAGCCAAGTGGTAAGGCAACGGACTTTGACTCCGTGATGCGCTGGTTCGAATCCAGCTAGCCCAGTTTGGAAACAGGCAAGCAATGTCGCTTGTCTGTTTTTTTGTGGAAAAAGAAGGAGTTTCGACAAAGATGTCAAATATACGTAGCGAGGAGGGGATTGTGGTGAAGACAGCAGATTTATGCGATGAATTTTTGAGTGAATTGCAAGTATGCCAGTTGCCGATGCAATCGTACGGAGGCAAAAAAGAATTTTCCGGACCGATTGCGACCGTTGAGGTGTTCGAGGATAACGTGCTCGTCCGCGAGGCGTTAGAAACCGTTCCTGCGGGAACAGTGTTAGTTGTTGACGGAAAAGGTTCACGCAATTGTGCGTTACTCGGAGATCGTCTGGCACAAATCGCCTGCGATCGTGGACTTGCGGGCGTGATTATCCATGGCTGCATTCGCGATTCCGCGGAAATCGCGAATATGCCGTTTGGGGTAATGGCGATCGGTACATGCCCGGTGAAAAGCAAAAAAGAAGGAAAAGGAAAGCGGGATGTCGCGCTTGAATTTGGCGGTGTCCTTTGGGAGCCAGGCGCTTATGTTTATGCCGACAGCGACGGAATTGTAGTAGCAAAAAGAGAATTACCAAAAAGTGATTGACGATGTTTGAAAATTTGTACTTAAGAAAACTTATTTCATAGACAACTACATAGCGTGTCAAAGCAAATAAGGTGCCTTTTCCCATAAGGGAATAGGCTTGGGAAGTACGGTGAAAATCCGTCACGGTACCCGCCACTGTGATGGGGAGCTTTGTTGCATCATGCCACTGAAGGAAACTTCGGGAAGGTGCAACAAAGCGATGATCCTAAGTCAGGAGACCTGCCTTATTTGTTCGGACGGATACCTACGGGATTATAGGTAGACGTGCGGGAGAAGCGTGTACTTTTTGGCTATTGGTATGCATTTTTCTGCACCTCTGCGTATATAGGGGTGCTTTTTATTTAACTGATGGAGGAAAACAACATGCACAGAATTGTAGTGGCTGGAACGGAAAGCGGCGCCGGCAAAACGACCGTCACGCTCGGCCTGATGGCGGCGTTAAAACAGAAAGGTTATATCGTGCAAGGATTTAAGTGCGGCCCTGATTACATTGACCCGACGTATCATACGGCCGTAACAGGGAGAACATCGCGCAATTTGGACAGCTGGATGGTCGGGCCGGAAACGGTGCGGGCGATTTGTGCAAAAGGGTGCGAAGGCGCTGACATCGCCATTATCGAAGGGGTGATGGGGATGTTTGACGGTGAACGCCCGACAAGCAATGAAGGTTCGACGGCGGAAATTAGCGTCCTCACCGACAGCCCGGTGCTCCTTGTCGTTGATTGCGCAGGGATGGCGAGAAGCGCGGCGGCGATCGTGCGCGGCTTTCAGACGTTCGACGGCCGCGTCCGCATTGCTGGAGTGATTGCCAACCGTGTTGGCAGCGAAGGACATTTCTGCCTTGTAAAAACGGCGATTGAACAAGAATGTGGCATTCCCGTGATTGGATTTTTAACGAAAGAGGATGCGCTCCACATTCCGGAGCGTCACTTAGGGCTCATTCCATCGATTGAGCGTGGAGAATTAGATCATTTTTTTTTGCGGAATTAGGCGAGCGCATTGCCAAGACAGTGGATCTTAACGCATTGCTACAGCTGGCGGAAGCGCCAGCATTAAACGTTCCTCGATCGTATTTCGATGTAAACAAATCGTATGATGTGCGGATTGCGGTCGCAAAAGACGCGGCGTTTCATTTTTACTATCCGGAAAATTTAGAGCTGTTACAAGCGTATGGCGCCGAGTTAGTCTTTTTCTCCCCGCTTGCCGGCGAGCCGCTGCCAGATGGGGTGCATGGGTTATACATTGGCGGCGGGTTTCCCGAAGAGTTCGCGAAACAGCTTTCGGAACAAATGCATGTAAAGCAATCGATCCAAACGGCGATTGAAAACGGTTTGCCGACATTGGCCGAGTGCGGAGGGTTTATGTTTTTAACGGAAGGCATTCAAACAACGGACGGCGCGTACTATGAAATGGTCGGCGTTATTCCAGCACGGGTGGTGATGCATTCGCGGCTTGCCGCGCTGGGATATCGCGAAGTGAAAGGCGAGCCGGGCAACTTGTTGCTTCCGGATGGATGGACGGCGCGCGGCCATGAGTTCCATTATTCGACATATGAAACGGACGGTGCCGTCAAGTTTGCCTATGAAACATCGGGATTGAGCGGCACGAAAAAAGACGGCTATCAATATAAACGGTTAGTTGCGGGCTATGTGCATTTTCATTTTGCTTCCTGTCCGTTGATGGTCGAAAATTGGCTGGCGCAGTGCGAGGAGGTGAAGCGCGGTGGCTAAAGCATTGCCGATCATGTTTCAAGGCACGCATTCCGATGCGGGAAAAAGCGTGATCGCGACGGCGTTTTGCCGCATTTTCGCGCAAAGCGGTTGGAAAACAGCTCCGTTTAAATCACAAAACATGTCTCTTAATTCATATGTGACGATCGATGGAAAAGAAATCGGGCGGGCACAAGGGATACAGGCGGAAGCTGCCGGCGTTGTCGCAACAACGGATATGAATCCGATTCTAATTAAACCAAGCCGCGAGTATGAATCGCAAATCGTCGTGCACGGAAGGCCGTATAAAAATATGCAGGCGCTCGCGTACCGCAGCGAATTTTTTGAAAAGGGGCTGGCGATCATCCGCGAGTCTCTCGATGTCTTAATGAACGAATACGACCGGATCGTGATCGAAGGCGCAGGGAGCCCGGCGGAAATCAATTTGAACGACCGGGAGCTCGTCAATATGCGGGTCGCGCACATGGCCAATGCCCCGGTTGTACTGATTGGCGATATTGAACGGGGCGGCGTGTTCGCCAGCTTAGTCGGCACCTTGCAGCTGCTAGAAAAAGAAGAACGCCAGCGCATTATCGGCGTGATCATTAATAAATTCCGCGGTGATTTGGCGCTATTGAAGCCGGGGCTTGATTGGTTTGAACAATATACCGGCGTTCCGGTGCTCGGGGTGGTGCCGTATTTGCCGAATTTGCATATTGACGCTGAAGATTCTGTTTCTTTAGATCAAGTGCCAACGACGGCAAACCCGGAAAAAGACATCGATATCGCTGTGATTCGCTACCCGAAAATCGCCAATTTTACCGACATCGATCCGTTTTTCGCCGAACCTGATTGCCACGTGCGCTTTGTGACGACGGCATCTCAGCTTGGGAAGCCGGATTTGTTGATTTTGCCGGGAAGCAAAAACACCATTGAAGATCTATTATATATGAAGCGACACGGCATCGCTGCGCAAATCGAAAAGCTTTTCCATCATCATAAGGTGATGATCATTGGCATATGCGGCGGCTATCAAATGCTAGGCGCCATCATCCGCGATCCGTTCGAGGTGGAGACGCCGATTCGGGAAACTGAGGGGCTGGGACTGTTGCCGATTGCGACGACGCTAGAGCGCGAAAAAACGACGATTCTATCGGAAGGAATCGTAACATTTGCCGGGGAGCGGTTTGCTGTGAAAGGATATGAGATTCATATGGGCCGTTCTGAGCCGTTAGCAGGGTATATTCCTCTTATTGAGATGCACGGGCTTGAGATGCACAGGCGGAAAGAAGGCGGGAAAAGCGAGGATGAACGAGTGATGGGCACCTATTTTCACGATCTTTTCCACAACGACGCGTTCCGCGAGTCGCTCCTTAATCATCTTCGCCGCCAAAAAGGGCTCGCCCCGCTTTACGGCCGCAAGTCGTTCCGTACGCTGAGAGAGGAAGCGTTTGACCGGCTGGCCGCTTGCGTGAAACGGCATGTGCGCGTGGAGGAAATCGAAGAGAAAATGCATGTATTTCAAAGGAGATTAAATCGTTCCAAATTAAATCTTTGTGCAATTAAGCCGTTAACGCTCAAAGAACGATGCTAACTGCTGTGAGTAAATAGAAATGGGAAACGGGGATTCCATTTCCCTTTGTTTCTTAAAGGTTTTGTTTAAGCATTGAATAAACTTCTTATTATTGGCCTTCTTTAACGAATTGTTCAATGCGTTTTTTTATGGAGTCGCGAACTTCACGGAACTTCGCCATAATTTCTTCTTCGGTTCCCGTGGCTTTTGCCGGATCGTCAAAGCCCCAATGCCATCTTTCCGCTTTGTCATTACGTACCACCGGGCAGTTGTCGTTGGCGTGACCGCACAAAGTAATAATGTAATCAGCTTTGCTTAAAATTTCTGGGTCAATCACGTCAGAAGTATGGTGACTAATATCTACCCCTGCTTCTTTCATTACTTGAACAGCACGGGGATTTAAACCGTGGGCTTCAAGACCAGCACTTTTGACTTCATATTGATCTCCGCCTAAAGCTTTTAGAAAACCTTCCGCCATTTGAGAGCGGCAGGAGTTACCTGTACATAAGAAGTAAACGAGTTTTTTGTCCATTTTTGATCCCTCTTTCATGTGAGTGGTTTTTGAACTAAAATCTCAGCATCACTTTCCCTCCCAAAGCCGTTTTGTCACCATCCGCTCCCACCACTTCCACGGCAGCACATGTTTCAAGACAATTCCTAATTTCACGCCTTTGCCAACCGGATACCGCAATTTCGGATAGGGAGACTTCGCCACTTGCACAATCTGTCGGATCACTTCATCCGGAGCAGGTGCCGTGTCGGCAACCTGATTGACATATTTCAAAATCGCCTTCATCTCTTTCGCATAAGGAGAATTCGGATGGATCGTTACCGCTCCCAACCCTTTTGACCAGATATCTGTTTTATAGGACCCCGGCTCAATCAAAACTACATGAACGCCATACGGCAGCATCTCTAAACGCAAAGATTCGCTGAATCCTTCCACCGCAAACTTAGATGCCACATAAGGTCCCATAGAAGGGAATCCGATTCGTCCGCTGATACTGCTTATATTCACAATCTTGCCGCTTCTGCGTTCCCGCATCGACGGCAAAACAGCTTTCGTTACTGCCACCAAACCGAAAAAATTGGTTTCAAATTGCCGTCGCCATTCTTCAACAGCAAGTTCCTCCGTGAAGCCGCCCGCTGCATAACCCGCATTGTTCACCAACAGATCAATTCGTCCGTAACGGCGAATCACATCCTGAATCACCGTTTCTACGGCGGAAAAATCGGTCACATTCAATTGGACAATCTCAATCCGATCTGTTACACCCGCTTCTTTAGCTGCCGCTTCCAGCCGTCCTTTGTTATTCAAGTTTCTCATTGAAGCCAGCACGCGATAGCCTTCGCCGGCAAGTACCACACTTGTCAGCAAACCAAAGCCGCTTGAAGCTCCTGTAACAAACGCAACCGGTTGCTTGTCAGAAGTCTGATCCACAAGATTCCCTCCAGCTATTAACTATTTCTAACTATTGGAATTGTATCATAAAAATAATGGAATAAATTTTGCGAAATTTGTTTCAAGAAGGATAATTGTATGCGAATGGTCGAACTGTATCTTCAGTAAGAGAAGCGATGCAAATAGAGAGGTGGTTCGGATGAACAGATCTTGGATTATATTGGTAGTCGTTTATATCCTTGGCTTTTCTTTTTCGGTATACCGCTACACACAACTTCCGCTGATAGTCGAGGATTCGGGAAAATTGCTGCCAACTTCGATTAAACAAATTCGCTCGGCTACTGATGAACAGTCTCTTCAAGAATGGATTCAAGCGGCTGCCAAACAAGGAGAAAAAATTTCTGTGGCTGGCATGCAGCACAGCCAGGGCGGACATACCTATTACCCCGGTGGGATCGTGATTGACATGAAATCGTACGATAAAATCTTAGCATATCACCCAGAAGCAAAAATGATACGCGTTCAAAGCGGAATTACTTGGGAAAAAATCCAACAACACATAAATCCTGATGGTTTGGCGATACGAGTCATGCAATCGCAAAATATTTTCACCGTTGGCGGTTCATTGAGTGTGAATGTCCACGGTCGAGATATTCGCTATGGCTCTTTGTTGGATTCTGTGGAATCGTTCCGTTTGCTGCAGGCCGATGGTTCTATTATTGAAGTAAGCCGAACGCAACATCCGGAACTATTTAATCTTGTCATCGGCGGCTATGGGTTATTTGGGATTATTTTAGATGTTACACTGAAATTGACAGATGACGAGCTTTACCAAATGTATACCCATAAAATAGATTACAAAGATTATGCCTCTTATTTTAAAGAGAAAGTACGAGCCAATCCTGCCATTCGGATGCATATGGCTCGCATTTCCGCTGCTCCTGAGTCTTTCTTAAAAGAAATGTATGTGACCAATTATTTATTGTATGAAGACCAATCCCTTCGTGAAAAATATCAACCATTGAAAAAAGAAACGATCATTGCCTTGCCGAAATTTTTGTTAGGATTATCACGATACAGTGATTGGGGGAAGCAAATACTCTGGGATACACAGCTTGCTTATTTCCAAAGCAAAAATGGCGACCTCATTACTAGAAATAACGTGATGCGCTCCGAAAGCCAATTCATGGAGTATGAAAACCCGAACAGAACAGAAATCCTTCAAGAATATTTTGTTCCTGTTGATGAATTCGCTTCTTATATCGATGATTTACGGAAACTTCTGAAAAGAGAGGACTTGAATTTATTGAATATCACCATACGGTATGTGGAAGAAGACAAGCAAGCGGTTCTTTCGTATGCGAAAGAAGACATGTTTGCCTTAGTACTCTTAATCAATCAGGGGCGAAGTGCAAAAGAAGTAGGAAAGACGCAAAAGGTCTTGAGGAAGATGATTGATGTTACTTTAGATCACCGAGGTTCTTATTATCTCCCTTATTATCCGTATCCAACGAAAGAACAACTGCATAGGGCCTATCCAAGAGCCAAAGAGTTTTTTGAAAAAAAACGCCAATATGATCCCGATGAGGTTTTCGTCAATCTCTTCTACAAGGAGTATGGAAAATGAATTATCAACGATTTGTAGCAGCGCAAAGTTTCGTTATGACAGCAGGCAGCATTGTGTTTCCATTTTACTTATTATTTATTCGAAATATCGGTGATAGCTATTCGCAATTCGGCTTGGCTTATGGTTTATTTGCTTTGACAGCGGCTTTATCCCATGTATGGATTGGGAAGCTCACGGACCGTTATGGCGATCGCATAATGTTGTTAGTATATGCATGGGGGATGGCTGGGTTGATGTTATTGATTCCTATTTCAACAGAAATATGGCAAATATACTTTATCCAGATTGTGATGGGATTGCTTGGTGCCGTTCAAAAAACGACAGAAAAGACCAGCCTTTCCAGATTCACTGAACCCGCTACCGCTGGAAAAACAATTGGTTACTATCATTTTTGGACATCGATTTGGCCAGCAATCGCCATCATTGCCACCGGCTATCTCATCGATTTCTTAACGATTGGGAGTTTGTTTTATTTCGCGTCTTTGCTATATATGGCAGCCGCACTTAAATTAACATCCACTGTTAATAGAAATTAGTGATGGATGGCCAGGATTTTTGGAAATTATACTTAATGTAAGATGGTAATTTAGAAATGTATTCGATGAATGAAGGGGCGATTACTGGTATGACCCATATGACTGTAGGATGATCTATAATGCGCGTTATGTAAAAATTCGCGAGGGGTGCGATCATCTTGAACAAGCAACTGTACGAAGTGCCGCTCCGGTGTTCATTGGACAATCAAAAAGAGGAATGTCTAGAAGGCCGGTGAAAAAAGTACACCCTGAGGCAGGGATTTAGGGGGCTTATGTCGAAAAAGGAAGAAAAATCGTTGGAATGGAGCGTGAGCGGATCATGAAAGCCCCCAAAAACCCTTCGACTCAGCCTCGTCTGTTTCAAGTCATCGACATGGAAGAACTGGTTCCTCCACATCATATCTTGCGCCAAATCAACGAAGCGGTTGACGTTTCCGTCATTCACGATTGGGTGGCTCCCCTGTACACGGAAAAAACGGGTCGCCCGGCGGCGGATCCGGAACGGCTGCTTCGCCTAATGCTGCTCTCGTATTTGTTCGACCACTCTGAGCGGGAGTTGTATGAGATCCTCCCCATGCATGCCGGATACTTGTGGTTTTGCGGTCTCGACTTTGAATCCGTGCTCCATCCGGATCCTCATCACCCCACACTGCCGGATCGAACGACGCTCGTCAAAACGCGGAAACGCTGGCGCCAACATGGAATCTTTGACCGGCTGATCCTTCGCACGCGTTGTGAGCATGTGTTCGCCGAAGGGAAGGAATGTCATGGGCTGGACCGGGCCCGAAGCCGGGGTCTTTACGCCATGGAAGAACAGGCGCTGTTGACCGCCGTCGTGCAAAATCTGAAGCGATTGGGCCGGTTTCGAAAAAAACGAGGGGGGACCGGCTCTTTGGCGTGCGCAAAAACGGAATTGGGAGCAGGAAGTCCTGCTCGTCTTCCCATCCTTTGGCGCCAAACGGCGGGGAGAATGACCTCCAAAATTCGACATGTGGGAAGTCTATGCCCCATTAATTCACCGGCCTTCTAGGGAGAATGGTGTTTGATCGCTATGAAGAGGCTTATCAAGCTTTGGTGGAGTATATGCGATTTTATAACGAACGGAGGATTCATTCAAGCATTCTCGATCTTCCGCCGCATGAATTTTACAAAAAAGCGCAAACGGAAGCGTTAATAATTAAAGAAATTCGAGTATAAGGCAAGAGGGATTTGATCTTTCTTGCCAAGAAAAAATGAGAAATTTTAAGAATAACCTAAAATAAGATAGGATGTGTCCAAAATTAGGGGGTCAATCCGCCATAAAAGTGATTCTTTTTAATTCGTTAATCGAGCGAAAGCAACCGTGTTGATATTCATAATGGGGAAAGGTGCTTGAAATGACAAGTTTTCTCATTTATCTTTATTTAAACCGCCAACAAGAGATTTAGAGGGGTTTATACTGGAGAAGGATATTATATATGTTGGTGGGGGAAATACAAGAAACTTATTAGTTTTATGGAAAGAGTGGGGGTTAGATAATATTTTGAGAAAAGCTTGGAACTAAGGGATTGTTTTAGCTGGCGTTAGTGCTGGTTCTATATGTTGGTTCGAGGAAGGCGTCACAGATTCATTTGGAGAGGGATTAGAACCAATTAAATGCTTAGGTTTTTTTAAGTTTTTCTGAGGACAAATTAATATCTAGGGAGTGATAATCTTGAAATTATACGGTGAATTTACAAAGAAAGATTGGCTAAAAGCATTTAATATAGAAGAAAAGGATGTTCCAAAGTCATTTATTATTCATGGTGCTTGGGAACATGAAAAAAACCTAACGATATGGAAAGATAAGATTGTTAAGGATATATGGACACCTCATTGGAATTCGATTATAGGGAAATTAAATAATCAAAAAATCGGATTTGCTAATGTATTTGGAGGTCCAAGTGCTGCAGTAATATGTCATCAATTTGCATCTCTTGGAACCGATATTTTCATTCAGACGGGATACTTTGGTGGTCTATCTCATGATGTACAGTTTGGTGATATTTTAATTGTAACCGCTGCTGAAATGGCAGATGGTGTTTCACATTGGTATCTACCAGACCAACAAACAGTACAATCTGATAGAGAACTTATAGAGACAGCAATTAACTTTTGTGAAGACAGGGGATATAGTTATGTAACAGGAACCGTCTTTACAACGGGTGCAATCATGGTAGAAACAAGCGAAATGGTTCAAAAATGGGCTAAAAGTGGTCATATAGGGGTTGATATGGAAACAGCTACAACTCTAGCTGTTGCGAGGAAGTTTAATAAAAAAGCAATTGGACTACTCAATCTTTCTGACCATATTATAAAAAGAGATACATTCTATTCGCCTAATAAAAGACGAGATGAGATAAAGGAAAAAACTGATGAAAAGATAAGAGAACTCGCATTATATCTATCAAGATTATAAAATCTTTTATTCCACTAAGATGCCAAGAGACATGGGAGGGTTCGTCATCATCAGCGATGCAGAGATCCACGGTGCATCCCATACGCTTCCCCTACTACAACCAAATTTAACCAGTAGGGGCCGCGAAGTGTACCCACCCAATGTAAGATATACATATATTTAAGAAATAATGTTAGGAACTTTGTCGAAAAATATTTTTTGACACCCCTGAAACGGCTACAACCGTTGATATATCAACATTTATAGAGGGAGGGATTTTTCATATGAACATTCGCCGCTTTCGCAAAGAGGATTGGCTGCAAGTGAAGGAGATTTACGAGCAAGGAATTGCGACAGGACAAGCAACGTTTGAAACGACAGCACCATCGTTCGAAAAATGGGAATCGACCATTGCTGCAAATTTATGTTTAGTCGCTGAAGACGAAGAAGGTATTCAAGGCTGGTGTAAGATAAGTAAAGTATCGGATCGCTGCGTGTATGAAGGGGTGGGAGAGGTTATTTAGGGCTTGAATCTCATCGTGGAGAACAACAAATTAATGGGACAACCATAGGATGAGGGGGGAGTAAGCGCTCTTTTTTTTCCTTTCCCATATATACGTATCGTGTTGTTAGATAAATCAATTTGTTCCCAAGTTAGTTCAACAATTTCAGATCTTCGCATACCCGTAGTGGCTAACAGTTTAAATAGAAGATGGTTTCGCATCGCCATTCGGCTATTATCTTGCTCCAAAAAATGAAACAGCTTTCGGAGTTCAGACAAAGACATATAAGTCGGTAATTTACTATCCGTTTTAGGAGTATCAATTCCAATCATAAAATCGTTGTCGATTAGATTTTCTTTGACACAGTATTTACTGAACGATTTCAAGCAAGAAATTCTCCGATAGATCGTTCTAGGTTTGACATTTTCTTTTGTAATCTGATGCTGGATGAAGCGACGAACATGTGTTTTTATAATGTTATTAAGTTGTACAGAATAACCATGTTGGATTAAGAAGTTCTCGAAACATCTCAAATCATACGCATAACCATCAACGGTGTTAAGTGAATAGTTTTTTTCAATTTGCAAGTACAAAACAAATTCATCAACGGCTTGTCTAAACAACATGAAAAAAACACCTCCAGTTGATAATCAACGACCGATAATAAATCGGTAAAAAACAATGATAATTCGTTCAAAAAATGATAATTCGTAGACACAAAAAATTATGAGGAACTTAGGTTAACAAGTTCCGGATAATTGATTTTATGGGCACTTGAGGGAAGAAACCCTCAATTCAGGCGGAAATTATCTAGTCGACATAATACAAATTATAGGAAGTTATATTCAGTTTTGTCTCAATAAAAAGTAATCTTTTGATAGTGAGACGAAAAGCAAAAAAACAACGACATCCGTCATGAATGAGCGCTTTTGCAGCATACGCATGCAGCGGACATATTTGGTTGCTGAACTCCCCGCCACCTGGAAATCCGTTATAGTTTGTTATAAAGGAGTGCGCGATGATGAGATGCGGGCTCGTCCATATTTGTTGTGTCATACCAAAAAAATCAAGAGTCGTCGCCAATTTGGTTTTTGCGCCGTTCCTAGCTTGTGCCCGAGCGGTATGTGTTTCACCGCAATCATTTTCCGCATCCGTCTCGCCTTCCGTGTGAGTAAAATATTTGTGGGTGACATTCCGAAATGATCCCCGACGAGGGTTGCGAACTTTTGTTCGCGACGCTCGTCGGGGCCACCAAGCGAAGCGCGGTAGAAAAAGCAAATGTCGTGAAAAAAGGACTCTCTCCCTGCTATGATGGTGATTGGCAAACCAACCGAAAACAGGAGGGAGAGAGTCCATGAAACATCTTACCACAGAATGGCCTTTATTAAAAGAGCTGGAGGAGCAATTAGTCAGAACTCTTCAAAAGGTGTTCGCTGTCTTGTTGGCGGCCCTTTTGGAGG
>NZ_SDLD01000190.1:0-478 GCF_013096875.1 Geobacillus sp. DSP4a
GACCTTTTTGACTTGAACGTTCATAAGAGAAAAACTCCTTTACGTTCCTTGTGTGTCAAGGATTCATTCGACATCGGAACGAAAAAATCCTCCCGATTTTCGTCGAGAGGGTGCGAAATGTGAGTTATATATTATTTGAATATTATACTTTTAAATAAAAAAGAATAGATTAGTGAAGAGACCGTCAGACAATTGCCGAGGAGATTCTTACTTCAACTTAATATGTAAGATTTAAATGGCAGTTTAACCCTTTCTACATTGTTGAAACCACTTGGAGAATTTTCTCCTTTTCTCACTGCCGGAATTTCCATACAAGGGCCAATTTTTATGCTCACTTTTTTATCTATATAAACTGTAGATGAGCAAATTCACTGACATAAATTGACAACTAAACAAAAAAGGAGACATGAACCCGATTCCTTGGTTAGAATAGATGTACCACCAACTATCCACAAGGAGGTTCATGTCTCATGAATAG
>NZ_SDLD01000191.1:0-463 GCF_013096875.1 Geobacillus sp. DSP4a
GGATGGTGCCATGCAGTTAACTTCCAAGTTGGAAGTATGCACTTCCCTGTTATTCAACGAATAATTACCGTCGACTTTTCCCGGGCAATTTCCATGTTCACCCGCAGGCGCTTCTCCTTGCGCAGCAAGCTTTTTCCGCCGCCGCTCAGAAGTCCGGTGCGCAGGCGAGTGCCAACGGCGGCGTGCGCACTCTCGTTGCAAGTGGGCGCTGCGCCGATGCTGTTCGGAGAATCCGTCTTGCGACAAGTCAACAACTCGAACCACGGCCTCGCCTAGCATTGAAAAAGTTCCTGCACGA
This sequence comes from Geobacillus sp. DSP4a, assembly GCF_013096875.1. Lineage (NCBI taxonomy): Bacteria > Bacillati > Bacillota > Bacilli > Caryophanales > Anoxybacillaceae > Geobacillus > Geobacillus sp. DSP4a. The sequence goes on from NZ_SDLD01000191.1 coordinate 299, forward strand.
CAGTTGTCGGGCCTGTTGGTCGTCGCTCTGCCAAGTGCCTGGACATATTTCCGTTATCCACTGATTCGGAGTCCAACGTCGCCGAACGTGCCGGCTGCCGCGACTCTCGAAAAAATAGCCTGGAGAAACTCCGAAACAAACATTGCACATGGACCGTCGTCGCAA
>NZ_SDLD01000192.1:0-459 GCF_013096875.1 Geobacillus sp. DSP4a
TTTCCTCCAATGGTTTGGTTTGGTTTGGTCACCTTTACCATACAGGAAAATTCGCATTTTTTGTATCCTCTATTTTCCCTATGCATACCTATCTTAAAATCTCAAGTACAACTTGTGGTGAAGAGCCAAAAATAAGGTTCATCACCAAATTTTGTGATTTAGTGACAAAAAAGAGAAAGCACTGACGAGATCCTGGCAATAATGTTAGCGGTGAAATAAACATTAAGGAGGTCTCGTAAGTGCTTTCGATACCACTAGGATTGCCAGAATTGAAAGTGATTAAACAAGAACTTCATTCCTATGGTTATGCGATTCATGTAGAGAAAACAGAAACCCAGGAGCGCTGCCCTCATTGTGGATTTGCCACTTCCTCTGTCCACGACAAACGGACAAGAAAAGTACGGGATTTGGCGATTTTCCATCAGCCGGTGTACTTGTTCGTCAAGGTAAAGCGCTATC
>NZ_SDLD01000193.1:0-458 GCF_013096875.1 Geobacillus sp. DSP4a
GAAGTAAAACCGAGCAGCTTTCCTAAAAGATGAATGGCGATGATGACAGCGTCCTCTTGCTTGACCAAATGGCGATTTCGACGATGAAGATGCACCTGAATGCATGAAAGTTGAGCAGAAACAAAAATGAAAATGGCGGCATATTGCTTTTGAATCTTTGCTTGATCTGTAGTAAAATGAAAGTGCTCTTGCATAGGGATTCTCCTTTTCAATGTTTGGTTGCACTTTCATTTTAAGGAGATCCTCATGCAAGGGCTATTTTTATGCTTGTTTGAGTTTATCTATATAAATTGAAATAAAGGTTTTCTCCCGTTCCACGGCGAATAAATACAAAGAGAAAATAGGGGAACGGAGAGAAAATATGATGCCAAATCACAAAGACGAGATCGAAAAGTTGTCCACTGCCATGAAAGAAGCAAAAAGTAAACGAGCATATGAACGCTACCAAGCGATTTATC
>NZ_SDLD01000194.1:0-456 GCF_013096875.1 Geobacillus sp. DSP4a
CACAAAGTAGCAAGCGAACTTGCTGATAAACTTGGTCAAATATATGACGTCACGTTTAATCAGGCAGAAATTGCTTTCATTACTATCCATTTACGTGGTGCTAAACGAAAAAATCTTAATGATACATCATTAAATAATCGTTGTGAAGAAAACAAAATTAAAGCGTTTGTTAAAAAAGTAGAAATGATTTCAGGTATGACATTTGCAGATTTGGATACTTTAGTAGATGGACTGACGCTGCACCTTAATCCTGCAATCAATCGTTTGCAAGCTAATATCGAGACCTATAATCCGTTAACAGACATGATTAAGTTCAAATATCCAAGACTGTTTGAAAATGTAAGATTAGCTTTAAATGATTGTTGGCCTGATTTGATTTTTCCAGAGAGTGAAATTGCTTTTATAGTTTTACACTTTGGTGGCTCGATTAAAAACCAAGGTAATCGATTTTTAAAC
>NZ_SDLD01000195.1:0-450 GCF_013096875.1 Geobacillus sp. DSP4a
TTGATACCATTACTTTTAATACTTTTCCAGACATAATAAGCTTTTTCTGTTTCAATTGACCTTTAACTTTTGGAGATAAAGCTGTTTGGTCAATACAGTGCCCAAAGTATTTAATTGCATGTTCATCTTGATTCGTGCCATTTGTTACCGTAAAACGACATGTAACGTTGGCGATATCTTTAAACTCTTGCTCTATTGCATTTATAAATAATAAATAATCTTCATGAGCTAAGAATTGTGGTAATGTAATATGAAATTCCCATGTTCTGTTTTTGTTAGAAACATCTATACGTGTCAGTTCACCTGAATTTAAAATTTCAGCATCTAATTGATTTGAAATTTTAATTTGATCAGCAAGCACTTTAAATTTTTGTTGCTCTGTCATTGCCAAGACAATTACCACCTTAAATAGAAATTACTTTTACGTGTTCGAACAATATTTAGATTATG
>NZ_SDLD01000196.1:0-448 GCF_013096875.1 Geobacillus sp. DSP4a
AAATGGCACAGGAAATTAAAATGGTGTATGACACAGTGAAGCAAGGGCTTTCTCAGCTCAAGAATTCAGCTGAACTCAAGTCCTCATTGCCCGGTCATCTCTCAGGCAGAAACCATTTGAATGTTGTGAAGTCCATCGAGCAATTAAATAAGGACATCAAAGAGCTCACTGAAGCATATGCGTCTGTTCTGGCCAAGCATATCGCACAAACTGAAAGCGCGGTAAACGCCATGAAGGAAACGGACCAAAACATATCATCTTCCATGAAATAAAGCGCGGGAGGACAAGGGATTGAAAACATTAGATGTCCACGCTCTTCACGAGGGCATTCAGCATACGATTGAGAAACTGGACAAGCAAAAACAACAGCTGGAGAAGCTGGAAAAAAGCGTTGAGCATCTGGCAGGCATGAAGGATGCGCTGAAAGGAAAAGGCGGAGATGCCATCC
>NZ_SDLD01000197.1:0-444 GCF_013096875.1 Geobacillus sp. DSP4a
AAATGGTGCTGACAATGTAGCTCAGGCGCTCGACCAGCATTTGCGCTGCCGCGTCATCCTCCAGAGCCTGTCGCATCCAGTGCGCGTCGAACGGGGCTTCGTTGAAGACACGATCGAACAACGTGCGCCGGCCTGGCAGCGTGCGAATGATGTCGGCCGGCAAACCGTCGTAGGCGTGACTGATCTCCATCTTGAGCGACTGAGCGTCGCCGAACACTGCCGACGGCGGCATGATCAACCCAACGCGGACCTCGCCTGGCGTCATTCCACATGTGATGGCGCCAACCTCCTCATGACCGGGGATTTGTCCCTCGGCGTAAAAGGAGGCGACTTCCGGGCGGCACTCGACAACATGCAGTGACGGGGTCGCACGATCCATTGCGTAGAAGGAGACGTTCAACGCCCCATCGACTGGGGAACGCAAACGCTCGAAGGCCATCGTGC
>NZ_SDLD01000198.1:0-444 GCF_013096875.1 Geobacillus sp. DSP4a
TTTGTTCGCCGTTTTTTCTCTGGGCAGCTTCCTCTCGATTGGAAATCCGGGATGGCCGCTGCTTTGTTTGAGTATGCCCAAATTTATGGAAGGCGTATGTCTAATTTTGGATAATCAACACTCGTGGCATAATAAGTGCTTTACCTTTGTTTCTTCTTGCTTACTTTTTTTAATATCTTCTGATATTTTATGAGAATAGCAAACTTAACAATAACCACGAAAAGTGCATTATATCAAGAGTTATAAACTCAATAACATTTAATGTGTAAATAATGGAATGTTGATAAAGTGTAAGTGCGATTAACGTTAATAAAATTGGTTCATCACCAAATTTTGTGATTTAGTGACAAAAAAGAGAAAGCACTGACGAGATCCTGGCAATAATGTTAGCGGTGAAATAAACATTAAGGAGGTCTCGTAAGTGCTTTCTATACCACTAGGATT
>NZ_SDLD01000199.1:0-443 GCF_013096875.1 Geobacillus sp. DSP4a
TCTGGAGGATGATTTGATTTTAGACTTTATTGCATCAGCAAAAGAATACATTGCTTCGGCTACCGGTCTTACATTCCCGAATAAATCAGCCAGGGCAGCAATGTGTGTGAATGCGTTCGTTGCTCACTGGTATGAAAACAGAGAAATTGCCGGGACAACTTCTAACTTGGACGGAGTGCTGACTACCATGATCAATCAGCTCAAATATACATTGCCGGAGGCTGCTCATAATGTTGAATGACATGAGATACCGTATTCAATTTCAGAAAAAGAAGCCTGCTGGCCGCCTGCCTGTGGATGGAAAGGACAGCTGGCAAACGGTAATTGAATGCTGGGCTAAAGCTGAGGGTTTAAAAGGCCGAGAATATTATGCTGCGGCTGCGATCCAGAAGGAAAAGACAGTGGAATTTACAATTCGTCATCGCGAAGACATAGACGAGCAT
>NZ_SDLD01000019.1:0-58189 GCF_013096875.1 Geobacillus sp. DSP4a
TCAATACAAACCGAATCGGGAAATCTTTCATCATATCACCTACTTGATGAAGAATCGTCAACGTCGTTTTCCCTTATCGTATCAACGGTTTGCGACCATTGTAAAGATGTTTTGTCACGGATTCAGGAAATGATAATAGCTTCCTCCCTTTTCCATCAGCTCTTCATGCGCGCCTCTTTCGACAAAAAAGCAGAAAAAACCTGCCAGCGGTGCCGAACAGGCTTTTTTCACGCCGCTATTTATTTTTGGTAAGCTTGAAACATCGCGTACCATTTGTCGATAAACTCGGGCGCAAACGGCCCTTTTCGCTCTTGAATCCAGCCGACAAGCTTATGGACGTTGTCTTTTAAAATGCGGTCAATCACATCCGGATAGTGCATCTCGCGGCGGTGCCGTTCGTACTCATCCTCATCGAGCAGCATATACGTCATGTCCGGAAACACTTTAATGTCTAAATCGTAATCGATGTATTTGAGCGCTTCCTCATCCCAAACAAACGGTGAACTTAAATTGCAGTAATAATACACCCCGTCCTCGCGGATCATGGCGATAATGTTAAACCAGTGCTTAGCATGAAAAAAACAAATCGCCGGTTCGCGCGTCACCCACGTCCGGCCGTCCGCTTCCATGACGAGTGTTTTGTTATTGCCGCCGATCACATACGATGGCGTTCCTTTTAACACGATCGTTTCGTTCCAAATGCGGTGAATCATCCCATTATGTTTGTAGCTATGGATTTGAATGATTTTCCCTTCCCGAGGATATGCTGGCATCATTCTTCCCTACTTTCCGACGGGAGCTTTTCTTCTGTATTATACCGTGTTCTTTTGGCAATGAAAAGAAAAGCGGGCCGCTTTGCCCAGGCCGGAACGGCCAAGCGGCGCGCTCCGTCTAGGCTCTGGACGCCATCTGTCCGAGAAATGCGCGGCGGATGTCTTCGACTTGCTGCTTCATTCGCCGCACTTCCTCGCGAAGCGCGGAGGTCGGCGCTTCGCGTTCGAGCTCGTCCAACTCGCGAGCAAGCTGGTCGCAACGTTCCATCTCATGCCGCAAAAACAGCGCTTCGTCCCCGGCATTCATCCACCCATGCCCCATCATTCTTCCTCCATTCTCCCTTCCCCTTTTGCCTCCTGGCTTTAACAAAACAGTTCGCTCCTTAAGCCGTTAATCCCTTTCGCTAATCTTGCAAAAGAGTGGCGGTTTTTGTCGCAAAAAAAGCAGGGGCGCGCTGCCCCTGCTTTTTCCTTCCATCTTCGGCCTATCGCCTGCGCTCTTGTAGCAACATACGCCGTCGTCACAACCGCCAGGCGTCAGCCATGGATGATCGTTGGTTATTGATTGACATTTTGCGCTTTGTGAGCTTCCGCTTGCGCATTTTGTTGTTTTACTTGTTGCACATTCGTCTCAGCCGCAAATTCCGTTGCGAATTGGCCTGCTTGAGCAGCTTGAGCCGATTGGGCATTTTGTTGTCTTACTTCTTGAATGTTCGTGCCAGCTGCTGTTTTGTTCGGTTGTTTGGCCATTGTTCTCACCTCCACGTGCTTTACTATGCCCCGGAGGTGACGGACTTATCCGTGGACACTACAAAAGCAAAGATCTTCCACCATCAACAATAATCGTCTGCCCGCGAATCATCTCGGCGGCATCGGATAATAAAAACAAAACGGCGTTGACGAGATCGTCCGGTTTGACTGGGCGCCCAGCTGGCGTGTTGGCCGCCGCATCGGCGAGCAGCTCGTCGCGGTTCGGAAAATGCTTCAACGCCTCCGTATCAACTGCTCCGCCGGAAACGGCGTTGACGGCGATGTTTTTCGGCGCCAGCTCGACAGCTAAGTAGCGGGTCAGCGCTTCCAGAGCGGCTTTCGAGACGCCGACCGCCGTATAGTTTTCCAAATAGCGGATCGACCCAAGCGAGCTGATGCTCACAATTTTCCCGCCGCCAACCCGCTCCATCCGTTTCGCCGCTTCTTGGGCGCAAAAGAGAAGCGCTTTGCTGTTGATGTTCATCGTCCAGTTCCAATGCGTTTCCTCAAGTTCCAGCGCCGGGCGCAGCACGCCGGAGGCAGCGTTGTTCACGAGCACGTCGACCCGTCCGAACGTTTCATCAATTTTGGCAAACATCGCCCGGATTTTCTCGACATCGCCAACGTTCGCTTTGACGACGAGCGCTTTTCTCCCGAGCGCTTCAATTTCACGAGCCGTTTCTTCAGCAGCGGTTTTGCTGCGGGCATAATTGACCACGATATCATATCCTTCTTGCGCCAGCCGCAGCGCAATGGCTTTGCCGATGCCGCGGCTGCTTCCTGTCACGACCGCTACTTTTCCACTCATGTTTTTCCGCCCCTTTACGTATAATATAGCCGAATTCCACCGCGAAGGAGGCGCAGCCTATGTACGTTGGCCGCGATATGACAGAATTGTCCATGATCCCGAAAACGGAATGGACAGACGACGAACTCGCTCATTTTCACCATTCATTCCAGCAAATCGCTCCGTATTTAAACGCCGAAGGGCAAACGATCTACCGCGAAATTCTCGAAGAAATCGAAGCGCGCGGCGGCCTTGGGCGCCGTGAAGCGACGTATACAAACGGCACGATGACAGTGCCTGACTAATGCAGGCGGCGCGCTTCGCCTGCCTGTTCTTTGTACTCACGCCAAATACGCTGGTGTGACACCGGAAACACATAAGACTCAAGCTCGTCGCCTGGCACGAGCCGGAGCGGCTCTTCCACCGGTCCGCCGTCAACTAGACGCCCGCGATACACCGTCAGCCGCCAAACTAGATGGGAAAACGCGTGATCAAACGAGGCAAACGGCTCGGCCAGCTCGATTTGCAAACCGTACCGCTCATGCAACATTTGTCCGAGCTTCTCTTTCCCTTCTTCCCCGCCTGTTTCACAGCCCGGGAATTCCCATAAATTCGCCAACAAGCCGGTGTTGCTGCGCTTGCGGATGAGAATGCGTCCTTCATCATCGGCCAGCACCGCTACTGCGAGCGCCACTTGTTTGACCGCTGTTTTTTTCGTTTTCACCGGCAGCTCTTCCGGCACCCCTTCGGCGAACGCTTGACAGTAGGCTTGCACGGGACAAAGAAGGCATGATGGGCGGCGCGGCGTGCAAACAAGAGCGCCAAGCTCAATCAGCGCCTCGTTAAACGCTCCCGGGTTTTCGTACGCCATAATCTCGCGGACGATTTGTTCAAACCGTTTTCGCGTCGATGGTTTCGCAATATCATCCGTCACGAAAAACAAGCGCGACAACACACGCATGACATTGCCGTCCACCGCCGGTTCCGGCACGCCGTAGGCAAGGCTCAACACCGCCCCGACTGTGTACGGACCGACTCCTTTTAGCTTCGAAAACTGCTCCGGATCGTCCGGCACCTGCCCGCCGTACCGTTCCTTTACTTCCTTGACCGCCGCGTGCAAATGGCGGACGCGCGAGTAGTAGCCAAGCCCTTCCCACGCCTTCAGCACCTCGTCTTCTTCAGCCTCGGCGAGCGCCTCTAGCGTCGGAAACTGTTCCATAAACTTTTCAAAATACGGGATCACCGTCTCGACGCGCGTCTGCTGCAGCATCACTTCCGACACCCATACTTTGTATGGGTCTCGGTCTTTTCGCCACGGCAAGTCGCGGCGCTCCCGGGCGAACCAGTCAAGCAAATCGCGCTGAAACTCGCGCGCCGGAAACCGCTTAGTCCACGTTGTGATTTTCACTATTCTTCCCCCATGATGCCTATTGTCCATCCCATTATATCAAAAAGCCCTCGGCGTGGCTTGCCGCACGCCGAGGGGAAACGGAAGGAAATCGTTCTCAACTTTCCTTAGCCGCCGAAACATAGGCGATTTGTTCATGCTGGGCGCGCAATCGCCGCAGCAAACCCGAACCCCATAATCGCCAGCCCTGTAGCCAACCCGCGCCGGTCCGGGAACCATTTCACAAGCGTCGACACCGGCGCAATGTATCCGACGCCAAGCCCAATTCCTCCCAACACCCCGTAAAACAAATACAGCAAGTATTTCGAACCAAGCGCCACGGCCAAACCAGCCCCCGTCACCCCGAGGCCAAAGAAGACGGCCGCCAATAGCCCGGATTTCCGCGGCCCGTGTTTTTCCACAAAATGGCCAAGGAACGCAGCCGACAAACCTAAAAATAAGATGGCAATGCTGAACGTGAGCGCCACTTCCTGGTCCGACCATCCAAACAATTGTTTTAACGGATTGGTGAAATTGCTCCACGCATAAACAGACCCAATCGAAATATGAATGCCGACAGCCGATAACGCAATGAGCCAACGGTTTTTCACAGCCTCTCCTCCCCTTTTACCCGATGATGATCCGACTCTCATGCGTATACACGTTAAACGCCTGCCCGCGCAAAAAGCCAACGACGGTTATGCCGAGTTCATCCGCCAAATCCAAGGCCAGCGTCGTCGGCGCCGATTTTGAGAGCAGGACGCTCACTCCCATTTTCGCCGCCTTTAACAGCACTTCCGATGAAACGCGGCCGCTGAATACAATGAGCTTGTCTTTCATCGCAACTTGATGACGCAGGCAATAGCCATACAGCTTATCGAGCGCGTTGTGACGCCCGATGTCAGAGCGAATCACGACCATCTCATCCGGTGTGGCGAGCGCGGCGTTGTGAAGACCGCCCGTCGCCGCAAAGTCCGTCGACCGCTCGTGCAGCGCTTTCATGAGGCGAATGCAGTCATCCGCCTTCACCGTGATGCCGCCGACGATCGTTTTCGCCGTTTTCGCATCGTTGTAAAAATAAAACTGCCGACTTTTTCCGCAACAAGAGCCGATGAACCGCTTGGCATAAAACTGTTTGGCCGGCAATCCGCCCGCGGCGAGTTCGACATAAGCAAAGCCCCGCTCCCCATCAATGGTCATCCCTTTGATGTCACTGCACGTCCGAATGACTCCTTCCGAGGCTAAAAATCCGATTACCAATTCATCTAGATGCGCCGGCGTGCAAACGATGGTGGCGAACTCCTCGCCATTGACCATGACCGTCAACGGAAACTCAAGCGCAATCTCATCTTCCTCCTCAGCCAACTGGCCGCCATCATATCGAACGATCAGCCGCCGTTTCGACGCAAACCCGCTCACCTTGCCATTCCCCCTTTCCATGCAAAATAAAACCGCCGCCTTCCGGACAAGAGGACACACTCGCCCCCTGTCAGCGAAAAGCAGCGGTAGTTTGCGCCCAGCACTTCTGCAGCGAAACCAACGCACATCCGTTTCCGAAACCTGCCTGCCAAGCGGCAAAACCGTTTAGCCGGCGAGGCTTCTACTATTTTCATCGTGCTAACTATTCATAAACATACCACGAACAGCAACGAAAAACAATTGTTTTTGTTCACAAAATCGTCACAATTCAATCGGTTTTTCAAATACAAAAACGGAAACAGCCATATCCTCTTCCACTTTAATATCACTGAACAAATAAAGAAGCTTCGAACCGAAAAGCTCTTCCATGCCGTCCGGCACATGTTGGGCGTACACGTCTTGGATCATTTTCGTTCTCGCCGCATGCACCATCTCCCGTCCCTCCGGCGTGCGGGCGATAAATTTCTCCGTCGGCGTCAAATTGCCGTGCAAAATCGTAATCGCCAAATTGTCGACAAAATACGTTTTGATCCGCTCGGGCCCTTTGCCAAACAGCTGTTTGCGCACTTTACGGACAATATCATTAAACGCGGCTTCCTTTTTTGACATCTGCCTCCCTCCTTTCACCAGCGCCTGAAAAACTTCTTGCGAATCCATTGTGTTCTCCATCCGGCCATACTATAATAAATCATAGCAAACGTATACACAGTGGAAAAATAATAAGGCCGAACGCCGCCTTGTTATTTTTCTACGATTCTAGCAGACGCTGGATTGGTTGTTTAGTACCGCCATGCTAAAGAACTACTCCACCACGATGAAGCACGATTCTCATCGCTGGTGGGGTTTTTATTTTGCGAAGGAGGAGCGATCGATGGAAGCGCAACTCGTGACAGTGACCATTAACGGTCGTCCGTACCGCGCCAAAGAAGGGATGACCATTTTGGAAGTCGTCAATGAGCACGGCATCCCGCATCCGCAAGTTTGTTACACGCCGGAGCTTGGCGCCATTCAAACGTGCGACACGTGCATCGCGGAGGCGGACGGAAAACTCGTGCGCGCCTGTGCGACGCCGGTTGAGGACGGCATGACCGTCGAACTCGGCTCGCCGCGGGCAAAAGCAGCGCAAAAAGAAGCGATGGACCGCCTGTTGGAAAATCATCTCTTGTACTGTACGGTTTGCGACAACAACAACGGCAACTGCAAGCTCCACAACACCGCGGAAATGATGCAAATTGAACATCAAACGTATCCGTACCGGCCAAAAGTCGACCCGTCCGAGGTGGACATGTCGCATCCGTTTTACCGCTACGACCCGAACCAATGCATCGCCTGCGGGCAATGCGTAGAAGCGTGCCAAAACTTGCAAGTGAACGAGACGCTGTCCATTGACTGGAGCGCCGAGCGGCCGCGCGTCGTCTGGGACGGGGGCGTGCCGATCAACGAGTCGTCGTGCGTCAGCTGCGGGCATTGCGTCACCGTCTGTCCGTGCAACGCCTTAATGGAAAAATCGATGCTCGGCGAAGCCGGATTTATGACGGGGCTGGACAAAGACGTGCTCAATCCGATGATCGATTTCGTCAAAGAAGTGGAGCCGAATTACACCGCCATTTTCGCCGTTTCCGAAATTGAAGCCGCCATGCGCGAACAACGGATCAAAAAGACGAAAACGGTTTGCACGTTCTGCGGTGTCGGCTGTTCGTTTGAAGTGTGGACGAAAGGGCGGAAAATTTTAAAAATCCAGCCGGTTTCTGAAGCGCCGGTCAACGCCATTTCGACATGCGTCAAAGGGAAATTCGGCTGGGATTTCGTCAACAGCGAAGAGCGCCTGACGAAACCGCTCATCCGCAAAGGCGACGTCTTCGTCGAGTCGACATGGGACGAAGCGCTCGACCTCGTTGCCGAAAAATTGGGCGCGATCAAGCGGCAATACGGCGGCAACGCCATCGGGTTTATTTCGTCATCAAAAATTTCCAACGAAGAAAACTATTTAATGCAAAAACTGGCGCGGCAAGTATTTGAAACGAACAATGTCGACAACTGTTCGCGCTACTGCCAATCGCCGGCAACCGACGGCCTGTTCCGCACGGTCGGCATGGGCGGCGACTCCGGCACGATTCATGACATCGCTTCTGCAGGTCTAGTCATCATCATCGGCGCCAACCCGGCGGAAGGGCACCCGGTCATCGCCACCCGCGTCAAACGGGCGCATAAACTGTTTGGGCAAAAACTCATTGTTGCGGACTTGCGCCGCAATGAAATGGCCGAGCGGGCTGATTTGTTCATCCGCCCCAAACAAGGCACCGACCAAGTATGGCTGATGGCCGTGACGAAATACATCATCGACCAAGGCTGGCACGATGAGGCGTTCATTCGCGAACGCGTCCATTTCTTTGAAGAGTTTAAACAATTGCTGGAAAAATATACGCTTGATTATGCCGAACAAGTCACCGGCGTCGCCAAAGCCGATCTCATCCGCATCGCCGAAATGATCCATGAAGCGGACGGCACGTGCGTCCTCTGGGGCATGGGGGTCACGCAAAACACAGGTGGCAGCGACACATCGGCGGCGATTTCCAACTTGCTTTTGGCAACCGGCAACTATGGCCGTCCAGGGGCGGGCGCGTTCCCATTGCGCGGTCATAACAACGTCCAAGGGGCGTGCGACATGGGGTCGCTTCCAGCTTGGCTACCGGGCTACCAACATGTGACCGATGATGCGGCGCGAGCAAAATTTGAAAAAGCGTACGGCGTCCGCATTGATGCGAAACCAGGCCTTGACAACATCCAAATGCTCGAAGCGGCCGAGCGCGGCGAACTGAAAGCGATGTACATCGTCGGCGAAGACATGGCGCTCGTCGACTGCAACGCCAACCACGTGCAAGAGACGTTGGCGAAACTTGATTTTGTCGTCGTCCAAGACATTTTCTTATCCAAAACAGCGCAATTTGCGGATGTCATCTTGCCAGCGGCGCCGAACTTGGAGAAAGAAGGAACATTCACGAATACCGAGCGCCGCATCCAACGGTTTTATCAAGCGCTCGAACCGCTCGGCGATTCAAAACCGGACTGGTGGATCATTCAAGAAATCGCCAAACGGCTTGGCGCCGATTGGCATTACGCCGGTCCGAAGGAAATTATGGATGAAATCGCCAGCCTCGCCCCGCTGTACTCGCAGGCGCACTATGACCGGCTCGAAGGCTGGAACAGCCTTTGCTGGGGCAGCTATGATGGCGCCGATACGCCGCTGTTGTACAAAGAGCGGTTCAATTTCCCGGACGGCAAGGCCCGCTTTGCGCTGGCTGATTGGGTCGAACCGGTGCAATATCCGGAAGAGTACGATTTGCTCGTCAACAATGGCCGACTGCTTGAACACTTCCATGAAGGAAACTTGACGTACAAATCAAAAGGCATCGAGCATAAATTCCCAGAAGTGTTTGTCGAAGTATCCCCTGAACTCGCCAAGGAACGCGGCATTGAAGATGGGGCGCTCGTTCGGCTCATCTCGCCGTACGGCCGCGTCAAAGTGCGCGTGCTCGTCACCGACCGGGTCAGAGGCAACGAGCTGTTTTTGCCGATGCATTCAATGGCCAATGAGAGCGCGATTAACATTTTGACCGGACCGCAAACCGACCATCGCACGAATACGCCGGCCTACAAACAAACGCGGGTGCGCATGGAAGTGATCGAACGCTCGGGAGACACGCCGTTGCCGCGCACGAATCCGCGCTTTAAACAGCGCCATCCGCAAAACGGCGTTGAAGTCGAGCGGAAATGGCAGCGCCGCGACTACGTGCCGCTCACAGACGAGGAAAAAGGGGTGAAAGTCGGTGGCTAAACCGATTGCCACGATTCAGAAACGCCAGATGAACGAAGAAGAAAAGCGGTCCGAAGCGCTCGCAAAGCTAAAAGCAGCGGTCGGCGACAGCGAAGAAGCAGTCCGCGAACTATTGGACATCATCGAACAGCTCCACGAAAGCGGCTTGCTTGAAGCAGCCAGCGCTTTGTTAAAGTCGCGCGAAAAGGTGGCCAAAATCGTGGTCGGCCAACTCAATCAAAAACCGGTGACGACGATGATCAACCACGCGTTCGCCTTGGCTGGCCTCGCCTCTTCGCTCGATCCAGAAAAAACGGCCAAATTGCTTGAGCATATCGCCGAAGGCGCCATGGAGGCGTACGAACAGACAGCTGTTGAGACGAAAAAGATCGGGCTGTTTGACCTGTTGAAGGCGCTGAACGATCCTGATGTCAACCGCGCCATTCGCTTTTTCCTGTCCGCGCTTAAAGCGATTGGCCAGCGGCTTGGAGCTGACAAATGAAACCTCTTCTTCCAAAACCAACAGCGTCCTGTGCAAAAGCAGGGCGCTGTTTTGTTTGCCAAAACACCATCCGCTGCCGGCTTGCGTCGGCAATGAATTTTAGTGATTCCGCCCCTCCTCAGCTGTCGGCGTCGTATGATACAATAGCCATACCGTTGTTTGCCCCAACTGGACAAGAGAACGGTTATTGGCCCGACCCCGGGCGGGATATACTAACAAACGACGCTGACAAAGGAGGCGCCTTCACGTTGGATACAGGCACACATGTTTTGATGGGAGTGGCGCTCGGCAGCTTAGCATCGCTCGACCCCGCCATTGCCCATGACCCGTTTTTATCCCATGCCGTATTGATTGGCACGCTCGCCGGATCACAGGCACCCGATATCGATACGATTTTAAAGTTGCGCAATAACGCCAAATATATTCGCAACCATCGCGGCATCACCCATTCGATTCCCGCCGTTGTCATTTGGCCGCTGTTGATCGTCGGCATCATGGCCGCCGTCTATCCGGAAACGGACTGGCTCCGCGTTTGGCTTTGGACGTTTGTGGCTGTTGCCTTTCACGTGTTTGTCGATATTTTTAACGCTTACGGGACGCAAGCGCTGCGCCCGTTCACAAAAAAATGGATCGCCCTTGGCGTCGTTCATACGTTTGATCCCGTTATTTTTGCGCTTCATTTGCTCGGCGTCGGCGCCCTGTTTCTCAACGTCCACCCCGGTTATGCGTTTCTCGTCGTTTATGCGCTCGTGGCCGCGTATTATATGTTCCGCTTCCGCGAGCAAGCCAACATTAAACAGCTCGTGCACGCCTCTATACAAGGAGTGACGGACATCATTACTGTGCCGACGTGGCGGCCGCGCGAATGGCATTTAGCCATTTCAACCTGCGACGAATTTTACGTTGCCCGCGTCAAACACGGCGAGCTCATCATCCTCGACCGCTTCCAAAAACGACCGCTTCCCGACCACCCGGTGATCAACGCCGCCAAGCGCGATGAAAACGCCGCCGCCTTTTTGTCGTTTTCCCCGGTGTACCGTTGGGAAATGAACGAATACGACGACTATTATGAAGTGCGCTTTACTGATTTGCGCTACCGGAGCAAAGGATACTATCCATTCGTGGCCGTCGTTCAGCTAGACCGCAACCTCAACATTGTCAGCTCATACACGGGCTGGATTTTCAGCGAAGGAAGGCTGCGGAAAAAGCTCGAGGTGGCGCCAAACTGACAGAGCGGCTTGTTTTGATCCCAACAATTTGCACACATAAGCGCCCCCCTTCGTTTCATAATAAGAATACGTGTTGGCCATCCAACACGAGCTCGCCTCAAAAGGGGGAATGGGCCGTGCGAAATAAGGAGCGCAACTTCCCGAACCAAAACAACAACAAGCTCGAAGGCGAGCCGCGCGCCAAAGCGGAATACGCGTCCAAGCGGGCTGACGGGACGACCAACACTCACCCACAAGAGCGGATGCGCGCTTCAGGCAAGCGCAGCGACTTCTTCTAAAGAGAGAAAAACCGGGGAGCATGGACACATTCGCCTGCTCCCCGGCACATTCAGCAGCGAGGTGAACGGTCATGAGTCACCATCAGCGCAAAAAATTTTATGACAACTTTTACTCGAATCCGTTCCAGCAGCCGTGGGCCAATCCGAAACACGCTCATTCGCAGGTGAACGGTGAAACGCAGCAAACGCTCGACCTCGTCATTTTAGAGCGGCAGACGCGCAAGCAGTCGTAGCGAAAAAACTTAGGGGTTGTTCCCCCTAAGTTTTTTTCTTTCGACTCGCTTTCCGGCTGGTTGCAAACTGAGCCCGCCTGTCATGAGGAGGGCAAATTCGGCTTGCGGAGCAGCGAAATCGGCAACGCTTCTTCCTCCCCGTTTCCTTTCAGCCGCCAGCCCCAGGCAAATACTCCTTTTAAATAGCGAACTTTGAAATATTCCCCAGGTGCTCCTTCAATTTCATAAATCTCTCCCGGGGGAAAATCAGCAGGGTTAAGCATATACGCTTTCGCCATGGCCATTTTTCGCTCATAGACAGCATATTCATTCACCATGCCCATCTGCTCCGCCTTGCGCGCTTTCTCAGCCAACACGGCGATTTCCCGCTGCAACTCCTCTTTCGTCATCTCGCTATACCGTTTTTGGTCCTCTCTCATGGTCACGATCCCCCTTTTTGGTTTTCACCGCTGCCTTGCCCGCGCAGCCATTCATCGATCAAGTCGAGTGAAAACCCTTTCCGATAAAGGGCTTGGCGCATCTTTTGCTCATAAAGCGGCCGCGGGTGGTGCGCATAACGGCGGTGCGCTTTCTCCGCCTGAACACTGAGCGCCTCCCGTTCTTCTTGTTCAGTATGAGCGCCGCCATCCGCCAAAACGGCGGCAATCACCTCATGCGGAAACCCTTTGCGCATCAGCTGCTGCCGCACCCGTTCCAAAAACGCGCGAGCCGATTCAGCCCGGCGCTGTTTTTTCGCTTTTTCGTAAAGCGAGCGGGCGATGGCCATCTGTTCATCCAACGTATACTCCGCCAAACTCTGCTCGATCAAGCAGCCCAAAACACCGAGCCGTTCCAGTTCAGCGCGGATGAGAAGCGGCCCTTTCGCCGCCGTCTTTTTTTGCGTGCGCACGTAGGCGGCCGCAAACGCCCCGTCATCAACATACCGCTCAGCGCGAAGTTTTTTGAGCACTTCATCAATCACCGAATCCGGAGCGCCTTTTTTTCGCAAGTGTGCGGCGACCTCATGCTCCGAACGCATCCGGTGCGCCAAAAAGTAAAGCGCCTGTTGATACGCCTTTTTCACCTCATCGGCATACACAATATGTTGAAGCAGGTCGTCGCTGATCTCCAGCCCTTTTTTCAAGCGGAATTGAAGCAATACATCTTGATCAACTGTCAATCTCAACGACGGTGCGCCGTCACGGTGCACGACAATCCAAAATCGTTCAGCATTTTGTTCGGTTGCGACAATGTCGGCAATCGTTCCCATTGTTTGTCCCCCTTATCTTTTATGGTATCATAAGCAGGAACTTCTGACACCAAAAGCGAAGTCATAAAATAAACCAATGGAAGGGGAATCAAGATGCGCATCGCCATCAATGGCGGAACCGGGCTGATCGGCCAGGCGCTCGCCCGCCATTTTTCCGATCAAGGACATGACATCTACATTTTCACCCGCTCTCCCAAACCTTCCGAAGGCAACATTCATTATCTTTCCTTCGACAACGACCGAAAGCCTGAAGTTGTCGATGTCGCCATTAATTTAGCCGGGGAGCCGCTCAATCGAAAACGTTGGACGGCAAAGCAAAAAGAGGTGATTGTTAACAGCCGCCTCCGGGCAACGGAGGCAATGGTGAACTACATTCGCTCGCTGTCCGAACGGCCTATCTTATTCATCAATGCCAGCGCCATCGGCATTTACGGCACTTCGGACTCCGCGACATTTACGGAACAAACAGCCGATTACGGCAGCGATTTTCTCGCCAAGACCGTTCAGGCGTGGGAAGCAGCAGCGAGCCCCATCGAACAACTCGGCATCCGCACCGTCTACGCTCGCTTTGGCGTCGTGTTTGCCCGACATGGCGGCGCCTTGCCGATGATGGTCATGCCCTACCGTTTGTTCATCGGCGGCCGGGTCGGCAGCGGACGGCAATGGCTGTCATGGATTCATCTTAAGGACGTCACCCGCGCAATCGCCTATATTGTTGAACATGATAAGCTGTCGGGTCCCGTCAACTTCACCGCTCCCCATCCTGTGCAAATGGACGAGTTCGGTCGTACGGTCTCCCGCCTGCTTCGCCGCCCGCACTGGCTTCCGGTTCCCGCCTGGGCACTTCGCCTTGTCCTCGGCGAAATGAGCATGCTTGTTGCCGAAGGGCAACGCGTCATTCCGGAAAAGCTGCTGCAAGCTGGGTTCCGCTTTTCGTTTCCAACGTTAGAAGATTGTCTCACGGATTTGTTTTTGCCGCAAGGCTGACAAAAAATATCCAAAAAAAATTAACAAAAAAGCAATTCCCTTTTTTCATCTAATCGTGTATGATAAAGAAGACTTCAGGGCAGTTGTTGTTCATAACCGCATACGGACAGGAATAAGGGGAAGGCAAATGGTGCGCCACCAGCGCTCGCGCTGGTTCTAGTGGGTTCGATTCCCACCCCGAAATTTTTTTAACGATGTTTTTATAAAAAAATTTCGAGGGTGGTTTCCCGCTAGGAGGCTGCCCTCGGCATCCAAAGGAGGGATTGGCCATGTTGAAAAAACGCGAGCTGCAAGACTGCCATGCGCTGTACGAGCTGATGGTGCATCCGGACGTCTTCCCTTTCGTGCGCCAAAAAGCCGGCTCGTACGAAGAGTTTTTATTCATGACGAAACAGCTCATGGAGGCGGAAGAACGAGGCGAGCTCATTTCGCGCACGATTTTGGACGAATGGGGAAACCCGATCGGCACGATCAGCCTCTTTGACATTCAAGACGGCGCCGGCTTTTTAGGAACGTGGCTTGGCAAACCGTACCACGGGCGCGGCTACAATCAGCGCGCCAAGGAAACGTTTTTCCACGAACTGTTTTATGAGCTTTCCATCGAAACAGTATTTTTGCGCATCCGCAAAGTCAATGTTCGCTCGATCAAAGCGGCGGAAAAACTGCCGTACGTCACGCCGGCCAACGAAACGCGGCGGGCGCTGCTCGAGCAAATCGGCGCGGATGTATACAATTTGTACGAAATTACAAAAGACAACTACACGCTTTATACGATGCGCCATCCCTCCTTTACGCTGGAAAAGGAACAACGAAAAGAAGCGTAAGCGCGGAAGGACGCATGACGATCGAAAAAGAGGCTGTCCGTTCGGACATCCTCTTTTATTTATGCATAAAAACGGCTGGCCTCGTCCAAAATGGAACTAAAGGCATATCATGCAAAGCGAGGGAACGAGCGATGGCGGAAAAACGAAAACGTGAAAAAGTGAAGCATACGTTGACAAGCGCCCAAGAAGTAAGCTATGCCCGCGATTTTAAAATGGCGGACCAAGCGGGCGGTTACACTGCCAAAAAAGCGCGCCATTAGAAATGATTGCTATTTATATGGCGGCGCCGTCCATGCCATGCTAATGAATGAATCGTACGATTCACACTTCTTTATAGGGGGCATGGACGATGGGCCGATCTCGCGGACAACGGACGCGCGACAAAAACAAGGCAACTTTGCCGCAGGTTCCCAAACAATTGAAATCTGACGGCATTGACGTCGAATATTCGGCGGAATTTGCCGACCATGAAGACCTCGAGGCGCAGGCGCGCGCGGCCGCTGCTGGCATCCGCCGGCAAGAGCGCAAACGGTAACGGAAAGAGGTGTCCTTTCAATGGGACACCTCTTTCCTGTGCAGACCGCACCGTTATGTCGCCGCCTCCCCCTCCGGTTCGAGCACTTGGCTGTATCGCCTGTAAAAGAGGCCGAGCTCCCCTTTGTAATTGTCTTTCCACGGTTTTTCTTTGCCGCAATAATGAATAAAGACGGTGTTTTCCTCGATCCACGCCAAATTATGTTTTGGGTTGGGCAACAGCTGCAAAAAATCGTAATAACGGGCATCATAGTTGTAACGGTAGCCATCGACCGGTTTGATTTTGTCCCAATACAGCCCGTTGAGCACATCTTGGTCAGGAAGGACAAGCTTAAACCGGTTGTCGCGGATAAACTGGTAAATGTCCGCGAGCCGGACGTGTTCGCGCATCGCCGCGATGTTCATCATCATGACGCCCGTGTTGAAATAGCCTTTCGCGTTCGGCGTTTTCAAGCGAAGTTTGTTGAGCAAATTGGCCACTTTGGTCGAATGCGTATGCTCGGCGGCGATAAACCAGTTCCCCTCAAAGTCCATCTCATACAGCTCATCGATCGGATTGATGGCGACAATGTCCGGATCTAAGTACAGCACCCGGTCGACATCGGGCGGAAGAAACAAATGCGCCGCCAGCCGGTAGTACATCTCAGCCGTATAGTGGCGAAACACCGGAGCATCATGAAACAGCTGCGGGTCGACATAAATTGGCACCAGTTCATGCCCTTGCTTGCGAACGAAATCACTAAGCGCCCGGATCTCCTCCTCCGCAATGCGCGAATAAAGCAAATAAAATGTAAACGGGCGCCGGTTATTGCAAAATAACGAATACATAAGCACTTTCAGCGGTGGAAGATAATTGGCGTCTGCCGTCACTAAAATGCGGAACATGCATCATCACTTCCTTTGCGTCATCGTTTCCCCTTTCTCTAATTATATCTGAACGCAGGCAAATGTTGCCCCCTTTTGGCCTTGGACAGCAATGTTTTCCTATCATCCTTTTCGTTGGATCATATTTCCTGTCCATGATATAGTGGAAAGAGAACAGAAAAAGGGGGATTGGAAACATATGGGGAATGTTCGTTGGGTGTTGGCTCTCATTTCGTTTTTAGCAATCACACTTTTCTCCTGCAGCAAACCGCCATCGCCGCACGATGCATTAAAAACGTACACCTCCTACTGGACGAAACAGCAATTTGCGAAAATGTACGACATGCTCTCAGAAGAAACGAAAAAAACAGTCGGCAAAGAGCAATTTGTTGACCGCTATAAAAAAATTTACGGCGACATCCAGGTGTCTCACTTATCCGTTGCCCCAGTCCCTGTTCAAACTGATAAAAAAGACGGTGACAAAACGGAAATCTCCTTGCCGTTTTCCGTAAAAATGGACACAGTTGCCGGGCCCGTGCAGTTTCGCCACGAGGCAAAGCTTGTCAAAGAACAATCCAATGACAAAGAACAATGGCGCATAAAGTGGGATCCGTCTTATATTTTCCCACAGCTTGGCCCCAATGACAAAGTGCGGCTGAACATCACGCCGGGAAAACGGGGAGAAATTATCGACCGCAACGGCCAGCCGCTTGCCATGAACGGTACGGCATATGAGATCGGAGTAATTCCAGGGCAAATGGGCGACAATGCGGAAACCATCAAACAGAAGCTTGCCTCGCTGCTTGGCGTTTCGCCCGAAATAATTACAGAAAAGCTAAACGCGCCTTGGGTGCGTCCCGATTATTTCGTACCGATTCAAAAGGTGTCGAAAACTGATAAGCGGGTTGAGGAAGCTCGCCGCATCCAAGCCGTCGCCGTTAAAGAAACGCCCGAACGGGAATATCCGCTTGGCGCAGCAGCCGCTCATTTAGTCGGGTATGTGGGCACGATCACGAAAGAAGAATGGGAGGCAAAGAAAGATGAAGGCTACTCACCAACCTCCCGGATTGGGAAACGCGGTCTTGAGGAGCTTTGGGAAGGGCGACTGCGCGCCCATGACGGAGCCCGCCTTTATATCGAAAAAGCGGACGGATCGACCGTGACCATCGCAGAAACAAAGCCGAGAGACGGCGAAACGATTGCGGTAACGATTGACGCCAAAGTCCAGCAGGCCATTTACCGCGAAATGAAAGGTCGCGCCGGCACAGCGGCGGCCATCCATCCGCAAACGGGAGAAATTTTGGCACTTGTCAGTTCCCCGTCGTTTGATCCAAACCGGTTCGTGCTCGGCCTTTCATCATCGGAATACGCAAAATGGCAAAATGACCCGCTCCGCCCGCTCGTTAACCGCTTTGCTGCGACCTATGCACCGGGATCAGCCATCAAACCAATTATTGCCGCCATCGCTCTTGAACAAGGCGCCATCACGCCAAAAGAAACAAAAACGATTCACGGCCGACGTTGGCAGCCGGATCGTTCATGGGGCAACTATTTCATCACCCGCGTCCACGATGGACCGGAGCGCGTCGACCTGACCAAAGCCCTTGTTTACTCTGATAATATCTACTTTGCCATGGCCGGCCTCGAGCTCGGCCCGGAACGGATGGAGTCCGGCCTTCGCTCATTCGGGTTTGGAGAAAAGCCACCATTTCCGTACCCAATTCCGGCGTCGCGTTTTTCCAATAGCGGGAGCTTGAAAACGGGACCACAACTGGCCGATACTGCCTATGGACAAGGGGAAATGCAAATGAGCATTCTTCACCTTGCCGCTGCCTACACCCCGTTTGTAACGGGAGGTGATTTGCTTCAACCGGTGCTCGAAAAAGGCCAACCGAAAACCGTCTGGAAACAAGGCGTCATCTCCAGCCAGACAGCCGCCATCGTCGCCGGCGATTTAGTCCGTGTTGTCGCTGATCCGAACGGAACGGCTCATGATGCTTACATCAAATCTATTCCGCTTGCCGGCAAAACCGGGACCGCCGAGCTGAAGCAGGAAAAAGGAACACAAGGAAAGGAAAATGGTTTGTTCGTTGCCTACCCGGCCGACCGCCGTGATCTGTTGCTTGCCCTGTTGATCGAAGGGGTGGAAAACGACGGCGGCAGCCGCTACGCCGTCAACGCAGCGAAGCGCATCTTTACTTCCCTCCGCTAGCCGATTAAGGCTGGCGGATGTTTTTTATACAAGTTAGATTATTTACAATTATCAAACAATATTTTATAATAAATGTATCGAGTCGTCTCCTGCCCGCTTCACCGCCCGGCAGATCAGACGGCTGGCATCACTGTTCATTGACTTCGCTACCCGTCACGGCAGCATTCATCGCTATGTTTGCCTTCCATATTATTGAAAAAGAACTGTGCGGCCTGACGGCATTTCCGCGCCGGAATGCCTTCTCAGTCCGTTCAAGCCGGTTCCTGTCTTTACCTTGCCTGGGAACCGGCTTTTTGCATGTCAGGAAAGGGGGGAAACGAATGGCGGGAGCGCTTGATGGCGTGCGCGTCCTTGACTTGTCGCGCGTATTGGCGGGCCCGTATGCGACGATGATTTTAGGCGATTTAGGGGCCGATGTCATCAAAATCGAAGCGCCGGGCGGGTCGGACGACACCCGGTTTTGGGGGCCGCCGTTCCAAAATGGGATGAGCGCCTACTACACGGCCGTCAACCGCAACAAGCGAAGTGTAACCGTCGATCTAAAAACAGAACAAGGGCGGGAAACCGTTCGCCGTCTGGCGGAGACAGCCGATGTCGTCATCCACAATTTCAAAACCGGGACGATGGACAAATGGGGGCTTGACTATGAAGCGCTGTCCCGCCTCAACCCGCGCCTCATCTACTGCTCGATCACCGGGTTCGGCGAAACCGGTCCGCTCGCTTCGCTTCCCGGCTACGACTACATCATTCAGGCGATGAGCGGCTGGATGAGCATCAACGGCACCGCGGACACCGGCCCGCTCAAAGTGGGAGTGGCCGTCACCGACGTGTTTACAGGGTTGTATGCGGCCATCGCCGTCGAAGCGGCGCTTTTGGCTCGTGAAAAAACGGGGCGCGGACAAAAAATTGATTTATCGCTCTTTGACTGCGCTGTCAGTGCATTGGTGAATGTGGCGGCGAACTACTTAATGTCAGGTGACATTCCGCAGCCGCTTGGCAATGAGCATCCGAACATCGTTCCGTATTCAACGTACGAGGCAAGCGACGGTCCGATCGTCATCGCCGTCGGCAATGACCGGCAATTTCAGGCGCTTTGCTCGCTATTGTCCGACCGCTCGATCGGGTCTGACCCGCGTTTTCAGACAAACCCAGGCCGCGTCGCCCATCGGGACGAACTAAACCGGCGGCTGAATGAAGAAATCAAGCGGCGGACGCGCGCCGAATGGCAGCGCCTTCTCGCTGAAAAAGGGATCCCGTGCGGCCCGGTGCAAACGATGGACGAACTGTTTCGCCATCCGCAAACCGACGCGCGTCATATGACGGTCACCATGCACCACCCAACCGTCGGTCCGCTGAAACTTGTCGCCAGCCCGCTCAAGCTGTCTGGGACACCGGTCTCCTACCGGCTGCCGCCGCCGCTCGCCGGCGAACATAACAACGAAGCCGAAACCAGGTGGCAAAACGATCCAGAAGCCGAAGGCAACGATAACGAATCGCCATAACCAACGCGAAGACAAAGTTTCTGGAAACGGCCGGCTGAACGCCCGCCAGTGCACTGGCATGCAATGGCAACCGCCTTTACACAACAACGGATGCATAGGGGGATGGAAACGATGATGAACTTCGACTTTACACCGGAACAAGAAATGCTCCGGCAAACGGTGCGCAAATTCGTCGACAAAGAGATCATGCCGTATATCAAAGAATGGGACGAACGCGGCGAATTTGACCGCAACATTTTCAAACGGCTCGCCGAGCTCAATTTAATGGGAGTGTGCATCCCGGAAGAATACGGCGGCATGGGCATGGACTACAACTCGCTCGCCATCGTCTGCGAAGAGCTTGAGCGCGGCGATACGGCGTTTCGCACCGCCGTGTCGGTCCACACCGGGCTTAATAGCCTCACTCTTTTGCAATGGGGAACTGAGGAACAAAAACAAAAATACCTTATCCCGCAAGCCCGCGGGGAAAAAATCGGCGCGTTCGGCCTCACTGAACCAAACGCCGGCTCGGACGTCGCTTCGATCCAGACGACCGCTGTCCGCGATGGCGATGACTATATTTTAAACGGACAAAAAACGTGGATTTCCCTCTCTGATATCGCTGACCACTTCCTTGTGTTCGCCTATACGGACAAATCGAAAAAACATCGCGGTATTTCCGCCTTTATCGTCGAACGGACGATGCCCGGCTTTTCGTCGCGCCCGATCAAAGGGAAGCTTGGCATTCGTTCCGGAAACACTGGCGAGCTGTTTTTCGACAACGTCCGCGTCCCGAAAGAAAACTTGCTCGGGGAAGAAGGCGAAGGATTCAAAATCGCCATGTCCGCGCTTGACAACGGCCGTTTCACCGTCGCCGCCGGCGCCGTCGGCCTCATTATGGCGTGCTTGGAAGCCAGCGTCAAATACTGCCATGAACGAAAAACGTTCGGCAAAGAAATCGGCCGCCATCAGCTCGTCCAGCAAATGATCGCCCGTATGGAAGCCGGCCTGCAAATCAGCCGCCTGCTCGTGTACAAAGTCGGCTTTTTGAAAAACGAAGGCCGCCGCTGCACGCGGGAAACATCGCTCGCCAAATGGATCGCCTGCGATTACGCCAACAAAGCGGCTGACGATGCGGTCCAAATCCACGGCGCCTACGGCTACTCGAACGAATATCCGGTCGAGCGCTACTTGCGCAATTCGAAAGCGCCGGTCATTTACGAAGGAACACGGGAAATTCATACGATCATGCAGGCCGAATATGTGCTCGGTTACCGCCAAGACAAACCGTTGCGCAAAACGCTGCCGGCATGGCGGCCAGCTGAAAACTGAATCACGAACGAAATCATGGGGGGCCAAACCGCTGACCCGCACCAAAACGCCGCTGCCCCCCATCAACCGATGAGGGGGCAGCGGCTTATGGCCCTTTCTCCTCCATTTTGCAATATTGTTTGTACAAATCTTTCAGCGCCGCGCACAGAGCAGAATGGGCTTTCCCTAAATACCCTTCGTCAAGCTCGGCGAGCAGACCGTCGATGCCATCGCGCAGCGAATGGCCGCGAAGCAGCCGGGCCACGTAATCGCGCCCATGTTCAGTAGCCAGTGTGCATGATGCCTCCACGATCACCCCGTACTTTTTATCAATTTCCGCCGTAATCGTCAGCGTATCGTAAAGGCTTTTGGCCGCCATTCCGGCCGGCAGCCGCGCATGGCCGGCGATAAACTGCGTTTTCATCCGCTTTCCCTCTTTCCTCGTCTTTCTTGTTGCTGTTATACCAACTATTATCTTGTTTCGCGGCGTACATCCATTTTCCCTGCCTCGTTTGGCAGGCAGCAAAAAAAGCCGCCCGCCAAGCAAACTCGGCAAGCGGCAAATCGTTGCTTTTTAGCGCTTCTGCCTTGATGCAAGACGGCCTGCCTCCCAGTTCACCCACGCCCCGCTGTCTGGGTCAATCGAGGCGAGACGGAGCCAACCGTTTTGCACTTTGCGACGAAACTCTTCATTTCTGTCGAGCAGCTGCTCGATATAATAGGACGGCGCTTCGATGATGACAAGCAACCGAAGCGGAGCATGAAACAGTTCGCGATCGGACGCGGCGACCGACTGCCATGGCAAGCCGGCTAACAAGTCGCTCCCGTTCCCTTGCATGACGCCGATGCCGCCGGTCACCGTCTGGGTCGTTTTATCGCCGCTCCCGTAGTAGTGCGGTGCGACTGTTGAAGCGTAATATTGCAAGTTAATCCATTGTCCGACGGTCGCCGGCCCGGCGATAATGCCGGCGAGCGCCTCACCGGTCGGATCTTCGCGCCAATCGTAGCTATGCAAAAACACCCGGCCGTTTAAGTCCTTTCCTTTTGTCAACTTGCGGCGGCCGATCAAGAACGCAGCGTTCCGGGCCAATCCCCATTCTGGACGGATCTCGCTCCAATCAACGGCGCGCCGTTGCGCTTCCGCCACCGGATCGCGCGGCGTCTGTCCGACATGGGGGAGCTTTGCCATCCGCTCAGCGTTCGCACGGCGGCTCGCTTCGCCAAGCGCCTGCTTCAGCTGTCGAAACGCCGCCTCAGCCGCTGCGGGCAACGGCGGCACATCAAGCCAGCGGACTTCATCGACGGTCGTAATATGTTCCGCAGCGACAAACACCGTTTCATCCGGAATGTTGATCCCTTCAGCCGCCAGTCCAGCGCGCACTTCCGGCAAGTTGGCCAACGCGGCGAATACGCGGGCGTTGAACGCCCCGGCCGCACCGCCGCACGCCCCGCAATCGAGCGCCGAAGCGTACGGGTTGTTGGCCGTCTCGCTTTCATGGCCGCAAACAACCACAAGCGGAGCGAACGAAGACGTCAAGCCAATGTTGACGAGCAGCTGCTTCACGTATTGCACTTGTTCCTCGGTTGTAAAGCCGATCGGCAGTCCAGACGATTCATCCTTTCCATGGCGGTGGAGCGACAAGTCCGTCTTCGGCTTATGTTCGGCTGCCGCTTCCGCCTGGCGGACGACCCGGCCAGCCCAAGCCGGCGCGGCGCTGCGGGCGAAGGTATGAAGGCCGAGCCATGGTCCGCTCATTTCCGGAAGCAATAAGCCGGCCAACATATGCTGTTTGATCTTTTTAAACGTCTGGCCGACAAAGCGGAATGCATCGCGCCGGCGACGGTACGGACGCGCCGCTTCCAAAGCGGCGGTTTCGTTGATTTCATGCTGCGGCGCGACGATCGCCGGGCATGACGGGTGAGCGTCATCGCTGTCAAGTGCGCGCGTTTGAATCGGCAAGCCGAAAAAGCCGGCGCAGCCATACGTTTCAAACGGTCCGGCCGCTTCCAAATGGCGGCGGAACGGCTCGGAACGGACGTCGATGCAAAACAATAGCTGCGCTGCCGCCTTCTTCGTCTCATCCATCGGCTGATGCGCCAATACCGCTTCTTTCAATTTCGCTTCATACGTATCTTCCCACGCTTCAAGCCAAAGATGACACCGGTCAATTCGCCAAAACCGATCGATAAACGCCAACCGGGCGCGCTGCTCTTTGCCGGACAGGTTCCGCCAGTCTTCCAGCGTCATCCCTCCCCAATGCAGCCAAGCGGCCAACAGTGAAAGAGCAGCGCCGATGTCCGCATGATCCTCCCGTTCAAGCGGCAAATATGGCGCCACAAGCGTCCATTCAAGCGACAGACGGACCGCCAAATAGTCAATCAATCCCCGCAATTCGTCGCCCGTCCGGCGCGACTGCCATACAACCATGCCAGCCCAGCCGGGCAACGCCAACAAATGCGCCTCCAAGTAAGCGGCGGTCTCTTCCTCCTGTACGCCAAGCTTCATCAACGCTTGACGCAGCGCCTCTTCCCCGTCGTGCGGCCAATCGGCAAGCCGCTTCCGTTCCTCTTTCGAGAGCGCCGGGTCGGCGGCGATGAGCCGGCGCCATGCTCCGTAAAACCCCAGCTCACGATGTGGAAGCGCCCATGGCGCCGTGTTCGAACCATAAAACAGTTTGCACCATTTGACGGTTTGTTGGTCAAGGCGTTGGCTTACGCCGTGCAACGCGGCGCCCGCCGTCCGAACAGCCGCCGGACGCCATGCCGCCGCATGCGCCAGCTCCGCCAGTTCCGGCAGACGAAGCGCCTCGTTGGGCACCGTCTCATTCCAAAGGAGGGCGCGGCACATTCGCTCTGCTTCTTGGCGCCGCACCGGGAGCGGCTTGTTGTCAAGCCAACGCTGCAGCCGCCGCTCGACGAATACAAGGTCAATCTCCCCTTTTGCCATCGCCGCATGGAAAACCGCCATCGGCGGATACAAATCAATTCCATGCGCCTGCTGCAGGCGGTCGGCTGCGTCGGCAAACGTCTGCTCTTCAAGCCCCATCCACGGATGGCGGGCGATAAAGGCGGAAATCGGCCAAAGCGGCGCAACCGCCTTTGTCGCTTCGCTGACAAGCATAGCAAGCGGGCGGGCTTCTGCGCCGGTGGGCTTCGATTCCCCCGTTAGCCGTTCAAGCGGCATTGCACTTTTACTCATGAGCCATTCCCTCCTTCAGATAGGATGCCAAATAACGGGGATGCGCCTCCATAGCCGCTGGGCGCGGCTCCCCGAGATGAACGAGATGCATATACACCCGAACGGCAAGCGCCGATGTGCGCCGGTTTGCCAGCCAGGCAGCGGTCAATGCCGCCATCGCAAACAAGACGCCTACTGTCCATTCAAACGCGGCAGGCGGCACAAAAACCGTCGCTTCCCCCTGGCCGAGCAGCGTCAAAAACTGATGGCGCACCGTTTCCGAACCAAACGCCAACACAGCCACCGCCGCCAGGCCCATCCAGCGGCCTTCGCGGAAATCGGCCAGCCGTCCCCAAGCGACCGCCGCCGAGGCCCCAAGCAAAAGCGCGCTCAGCAGGCGGGCCTGTTCATTCGGGGAAGCGAACCAAAAAGACACCCCAAGCAGCACGCCAAGGAGAAGACCTCCCTGCCATGACCCGCTTCCTCGTTGGAATCCCGGCCGGCCGATCCTCGGAACAACCGAACCGGACTGCAGAAAAAGCGTCGCTTTAAACAGCCCGTGCAGCACCAAATGCACGACCGCCGCCCCGTAGGCGCCGAGGGCGCATTGCACAAGCATAACTCCCATTTGCGCCATCGTGGACGCGACCAGCTGGCGTTTATAGTCCGCCTGCACCAAACTAATGCCCATACCAATCAAAATCGAGCAAAAGGAGATCACAAACAATGCGATATGCGCCCCCGTCCCGCTAAAGAGCGGGGAAAAGCGCCAAAGCAACAGCCCGCCGGCATTGACGAGCCCCGCATGCATCACCGCCGACACCGGCGTCGGCGTCACCGCCGATTCCATCAGCCAACGATGGAACGGCCATTGTCCAGCTGGGATAATGGCGGCCAAAATAAGCAGTCCGTTCATCACCGCCTTCTCCCAGGCGTCTAGGCGGGCAAGGAGCTCCGCCGACAGCGCAGAAGCAAGCTGCCATTCGCCGGCCGCCGTTCCGAGCCAGACGGCAGCGATGACGACGGCCAGCCAACTCAGGCTGAACACGACCGCCATTTGCCGGGCGACAAACTGCGCCGGCCTCCATTCTTTTTTCAATGCCGTTAACGCCACAAGGCCCATCAATGGAAGCCCCCAGCAGACGGCAACGAGGCGCATGTCGCCGCTTGCCCATGTCAGAGAAGCGGCCGACACCGTCCACGTCAACAAGGAAAAATAGCGCCGGTAAGCGCGGTCGCCATGCAAATAGCGAACGGCAAACCGTTGAATCGCCCAACTGAGAAGTGAAATATAGACGGCCACCAACCAACTGACCGCATCAAACCGCCACGGCCCGGCCTCTGCGTTGCCGGCGCCGATCCATCCGGCGGCAGCCGCCGCTCCCGGAAGAAGCAACAGCCAGACGTGCACATGCACATACCGCTCCGGCATGCGCGGATGCAGCCATGCGGCTGCGCTGATGAAAACGATGGCCACTGCGGCGAGCCATCCCCATATGAACCATTGTGCTGCCATCACATTCTCCTCCCCTCGTCCTTTGTCTTCGTTCGGGAGAAAAAAGAAAAAACCGGCTATGTCAATCAGGCAACGCGACCAAAAAGGCCGCACCATTGCCTATAGATTGCCCATAGCCGGTTTACCTTCAACCAATCGTGAGGCGATTGTTTGAAGATCTCCCGTTCCTTATCGTAGTGAGGCAGGCATCCGTCGGTTTCCCTTCAACGAACCTAAACGACGTTTATGTAGGTTTTTTGAAGGACTCCCGACCTTATCGTTTCCATTTGATTCTATATTCACTATACAAAAGTTGTTTTAATTATACAACAACTTTGTCAACATTTCATCCATGAATTTATTTTGCAAGCTGCTTTTCTAAATCGTTGAACAGCTTAAAGACGATCACCCGCTCGCCCGTTCGGGTGCTTAAATCCGTATGGAAGCTCTTCACCTTCTCGCCGGTGATTTCAAAAATCATTTCTTTCAAGTCATCGACTCCAGACTCCACTAAACTCGTCCGCGACCGCTTCACCGATAACATTCCTTCTTTTGATTCGCAAAGCGCGTACTCGGCGGGCGTCAAAATGCCGTGCAAGGAAACGATGATCATGTCGCGCAAAATATCGGTTTTCACCGATACCGAACCGCGGCCAAGAAAATCTTTTTCCCATTTTGTCAATGCTTTGCTGATTTCCGATTCAATCGAACCTTTTGATTTGCCCATGCCTCGATCCCCCTTCAGCCAAACCGCGGCCTCCCCGCCGCCAGCCGTTTCATTGAACTGATAAACATAATTATAACGATAATCGAAAGGGGACGCTAGACAAAATCAACGGAAACGAAAAGCGAAATCAGGTTCAATCCGCTTCCGCCCGCAATGGTTCAGCGTTGGCGGCAACGGAGCGTCCGCAGCCGATTGAGCGCCGCCGCCAGCTCGAATCGGCGCGGGCGGGCAAGTTCACCCGGATGCCCTTTTCGGAACGAAACGGAGCCCAAGCCTTGGCGATCCCATTGTTCTTCGATCGCATCGAGCAGTTGGCGGACGGTTTTCTTTCCGTCGAACCATCCTTTTCGTTCCATATACAGCAGCGCCGCGACAATCGCCCGCGTTTGGCTGTCATCGACCAGCTGCTCAAGCGCATAAAGCAATAGATCGGTTTGCCCGTACTGAATGACGTGCCGTCCGCGCGCGACCGCTTTTTCTTTTTTTCCTTTTTGGCTGTTTAAACTCCCAGGCAGCGGAATGCGCTCATGAATGCAGCCGAACGACTCGCCGCCTTCCGCTTTCCGTCCCGACGGCATCTGCAAGGCGATTTGTTTTGCCTCTGCCGTCACATCAAACGGGACGTACTGCTCCATTTTGATCACGCAATCCGCGATATCCAAGTAATCCCCCAATCCGCCGACGACAAGAACGGTCGAAATGCCGTAATCGCGAAATAGTTGACGCGCCTTGTCGATATACGGCGTGATAGGTTCGGCATCTTTCGCCACGAGCGCCTGCATGCGTCCATCTCGGATGAGCAAATTCGTCGCGCTCGTATCTTCATCAATCAAAAACGCCGATGCCCCCGCTTCAATCATTTCGATCATGCTCGCGGCCTGTGAGGTGCTGCCGCTCGCGTTTTCCGTCGAAAACTGTTTCGTCTCTTTTCCATACGGCAGCGTGCCAATGAGCGGGGAAATGTCAACACTGGCGACGCTCCGGCCGTCTTCGGCGCGAATTTTCACCGCCCCGCTGTCTGTGATGACAAACTCCCGCCCGTCGCCGGCGACATGATCATACACGCCGTGCTCCAGCGCCTGCAGCAGCGTCGATTTGCCGTGGTAGCCGCCGCCGACAATCAGCGTAATCCCTTTGCGGATGCCCATGCCTTTGATCGGTTCAGCGCGATGCGGAACGGGGATCGCGATCTCCAGCTCCGGCGGGCTTTGAAACGGCACCGCTCCACGTTGCAGCGGCTTGTCGCTCACTCCGCTCTCCCGCGGCAAAACCGCACCGTTCGCGACAAACGCCACCAATCCGTGTTCACGCAAATAGCGGCGAATGGCGTGCTGCTGATCGGCAAGCTCGACTGCCGCACGAATATCCTCCTCCCGAAGGCCGTACACCGCCCGCTCGATGACGGATGGAATTTGCTCGAAAAAGATGGCCTCGGCTTCTTTCGCCAAAATGCGCCGCCCGTTCGCCGGCAACCCGACCGACAAACAGACAGTGACCGTCTCGTCCGTCACTTGCACTGCTGTCCGCTCGAGCACCTTCTGCTCTGGGGCATCGATCAAGACGAGCCCGCTTTTTCCCGATCCGCGCGCCCGCAGCGGCCATTGCCGCAATTCACGATGGACGCGGCGCGCCAGCACATCTTCACAGCGGATGCGGCGCGGTTTCGTATTCATCCACTCCGCTGCCAACGCCGTTTTCGCCCGCGGTATGATCACGCGGACCTTGGACGGCTCAGCGAACGGATCGCCTTGCACGTGGTCAATCGCGAGCGTAAACAGTGGAAACGAATACGTCCCTTCGATCGTTTTATACGCTTTATATCCCTTTTGATCAATGGATCGCAGCCGTTGTCTGAGCGTTTCCATGAAACCAGCTCCTTTTCCTCTTCATTCGTTTCCTCAACATACCCGAGTATGGCAAGACAACCTATATTGCCATTTTGAACTGTTCACTCATTGCATTGCAACAACGATCCAATCTCCGTTTCCGACACAGGTTGCCTCCAAAAATACCCTTGCCCTCCGTTGCACCCCATTTCCTTTAATATTTGAATTTGCTTCTCATTTTCAATTCCTTCTGCAACGACATCGATCGACAATTGATGAGCCATCGTGATCACAGCAGCCACAATGGCTTGGTCATCAGCGGATTGCGGTAAGTTTTTGATAAACGAACGATCGATTTTTAAACGGTCCACTTTTAACTTCTTTATATATCCTAATGAACTATATCCTACGCCAAAATCATCAATCGCCAGTTTAACGCCTGCCTCTTTTAACTGGCTTATGTTTTCGTACACGACCGCACTATCTTGCATCATAATATGTTCAGTCACTTCAAATTCCCATCGACATGGATCATCTCCATTGCTTTCAATAATGGAAAGGAGCCGTTTAGCCATGCCTGGTATTTGGAAATGGGAAGCAGACAGGTTGATGGATAAATCCGCTTCGACCCCCCCTCTTTGTTTCCACATTTTCCTGTGCCGGCATGCCGTAGACAGCACCCACTCATCGAGTTTTGGCATCAATCCTATTTTTTCAGCTAAAGGAATAAACTGATCCGGGCGGATCCATCCAAGCTCTGAATTATACCAACGAATCAGCGCTTCTAGGCGAATCAGTTCCCCAGTGAACAAATCGTACTGCGGCTGATAATACAGAATAAATTCATCTCTTTCGATAGCACGATGCAAATGGCTTTCTAATATCGTTTCCCTAATTAAGCGCTGATTGATCGTTCGATGATAAAATTGATAAAATTTTCCTTCCTCTTTCGCATGATACAGGGCCATGTCCGCATTGCCGAGCAACGTGTTTAAATCTTCTCCATCAAAAGGAAAAACGCTGATTCCGATATTGGCGGAGAGAATAAACTCTCTTCCTTCAATCTCCAATGGTCGGGCCAACATTTGTTGGATTGTCCGCACATACGCAAGGATAGACTGATAATTCACCCGCGGCGCCACAGCGACAAACTCATCACCGCCCACGCGAGTCAAAAACAGCTTTTGATCTAATACTGTTTGAAAACGATCAGCCATTTGTTTCAACACTTCGTCTCCCACCGAATGCCCCAATGAATCATTAATGTTTTTAAACCGCGCTAAATCAATAAAATAAACGGCCAGCAGTCGTTCCTCCTCTTTCGTCTCTTTCAGCAATTTAGAAAACTGCTCTCTTAAAAAACGGCGATTGGGAAGGCCCGTCAAATCATCATGGTTGGCCATATATTTGATTTGCTCTTCATACTGTTTCAAACGGGTAATATCCGTTCGAATCGACACGTATTGATACGGCTTTCCTCGTTCATCCAAAAAGGGGACAATGGTAGACTGAACCCAGTAGTAACTCCCGTCTTTCGCTTTATTTTTGATCTCTCCCCTCCATATCTTCCCTGTCCCGATGGTTTTCCACATATGTTTAAAAAATTCTCGGCTATGGTATCCCGAATTGACAATGCGATGGGTGTTTCCAATCAGTTCCTCACGGCTATATTGTGAGATGCGGCAGAAAGCCTCATTCACATATGTAATTTTTCCCGTCTGGTCGGTAATCACAACAATCGTCGATTCATCCAACGCTTTTTGAATTGACTCTAATTTTCTTAATGTATGTTGCAGTTTGGATTCTAGATCTTTCAACTCTTCCGGAAGAGAAGGCATACCATTCACCTCATTGTACTTTGAATTCTTATGCTCCAAATTTTAATGATAACGTATGACCATTTCAATGGCATAGCGCTGAAATACGTCATCGTCCTAAATTGTGTTGAATGAAACGCTTCTGTTTGAAAACATTGCTTTCCAATCGCTGACGCGATGCCGCACAGAAAGGATTCGATTGTGCACTGGGGAATAGGCAACATCATCAAAGGCAGACATCCATCGAGTAGGAGAGGGCGGCTAACCATAGCCATCAAGTTAAGAATTTGATCTTTTTTCAGCGCCAAAAACATGGTATCCTTTCTAACGAAAATCAGCGTTGGAAAGGATTATTTTTTTGGGGATATGGTAGTGTGGGTTATGGATATAAATGCCAAACAACCCTCTTCTTGAGGGTTATTTGGCATGCCCAGCATTTGGTTTTCTCTTCATCCTTTGATTGATTTTTCGAACATGCGTATCATCCTAAAAAATTTTATACCGCTAACTTGACGGGTATGGCCGTAAAGCCCTCCTTCATCACGTCCCGCAAAACGTCCGATACGGGCGGTCGGACGGCGGCGGCAGTTCCGCGTATTTCTCTTGCTCCCGCGAGTAGGCGTACGGGTCGGAAAGAGCTTGAAGGAGACGATTCATCACGCTGTAATCGCCGTCATCGACCGCGGCGGCCAACGCCTCTTCAACCCGATGGTTGCGCGGAATGACAGCCGGATTATGGCGGCGCATCCGCTCATACGCTTCTTCCCTTGACGCCGATTCTTGGCTGAGCCTTGTTTGCCAGCGCTCATGCCACTCGCGGAACTCCGAAGCGTCAAAGAGCGCCATTCCCGTATACTCACCTAACGTCAACGCCCGGAACGTGTTCGTATAATCAGCGCGGTATTGTTCCATCAGCCGCAATAAATCCGCAATCAGCTCCTGATCCCCTTCCTGCTCCTCGGCAAGGCCGAGCTTCGCCCGCATTCCGGAAAGCCAATGGCGATGGTACTGCTTCGGATACTCATCAAGCGCCTCTTGAGCAAGCGCAATCGCTTTGTCTTCATCGGCATCGAACAGCGGCAACAAGCTTTCCGCAAACCTTACCAAATTCCAGCCCCCGATATACGGCTGGTTTCCGTATGCATACCGTCCTTGCGTATCAATCGAGCTGAACACCGTCGCGGGGTCATACGTATCCATGAATGCACACGGCCCGTAGTCGATCGTTTCCCCGCTGATCGTCATATTGTCGGTGTTCATCACCCCGTGGACGAAACCAACGAGCTGCCATTTCGCGATCAATGCCGCTTGCCGTTCGATCACTTGTTCAAGCAAAAACAAATAGCGGTTCTCAGCTTCCTCAAAACCGGGTAAATGGCGCCAGAGCGCGTAGTCAGCCAACGCGCGCAGCTCTTCTTTCGTCCCCCATTGCGCCGCGTATTGGAACGTCCCGACGCGCAAATGACTTGAGGCGACGCGGGCCAACACCGCCCCAGGCAATTCCGTCTCCCTCACAATCGTCTCTCCCGTTGTGACGACCGCCAGACTTCGCGTCGTCGGGATGCCAAGCGCGTGCATCGCCTCGCTCACGATGTACTCCCGCAGCATCGGCCCAAGCGCCGCCCGTCCGTCGCCGCCGCGCGAATACGGCGTCCGTCCCGAACCTTTCAGCTGAATGTCCACCCGCTCCCCGCTTGGCGTGATGTGCTCGCCAAGCAGCACCGCCCGTCCATCGCCAAGCATCGTAAAGTACCCGAACTGATGCCCCGCATACGCCTGCGCCAGCGGCTCCGCCCCGTTCGGAATTTGGTTTCCGGCGAACACCGCCACTCCCTCTTCGCTTCGCAACGCTTCCTCATTCAACCCAAGCTCCGCGGCCAGCGGACGATTCAACACCGCGAGCTTCGGCGCGCGCACCGGCGTGGGGAGAACACGGCTGAAAAAGCGCTCCGGCAGCCTTGCATAACTGTTGTCGAACTTCCATCCTGCGTCCAACATCGTCATCTCCTTTGCGGCCAACGCCTGTTCTTTTACGTTTTATTGTACAGCAAGACAGCCGGCATCATAAATCGAAAACGTGCTGTCTTCAACCAAAACCGCTTGCCTTCCTTCGACGAAAACCACCATCTTTTCTCTTTCCTTCCCGTTCCGTTTCTCCTATAATGGCCCTAAGGAGGTGAAACAAATGGAAGAGAACACGATCATTCAAGCCGTGCTCCACGCGCTCGAACAGCATTCTGACAAAATCGGCTCGAAAATGCAGGAAATGGAGCAACGACTGCATCATGAAATGCAAACGATGGAACAGCGACTTCACCATGAAATGCAAACAATGGAGCAACGACTCCGCGGCGAGATGCAGGAAATGGGACAACAGCTGCGCAATGAGATGCAAGAAATGGGGCAACAACTCCGCAGCGAGATGCAAGAAATGGGGCAGCAGCTGCGGTCGGAAATCCACGCTGTTGAAACTCGGCTTGAGGCCAAAATCGACGCCCTTCGCGAAGAAATGCATCAGATAAACCAACAACTGAATGAGCGAATCGACCGCTTAGAAGAAGAACTGACAGACACACAAACCTCGGTCGAAGTGTTGACAACGAAAGTGCTCCATCACGACCGAAAACTTCGCCAATTGGCCAAGCAAGCGTAACTCCTCTTTCGCCGATCAACCCAAATGTCCCGATCCACCGCAAACGAAAACCGCTCCCGTTTTATCATTCTTCTTGGCCTTCGCTTTACGCCGAGCAAACGGAGCGGTTTTCACGTTCACAGAGCAGCTATTCCTGATCCAAAAATGAATCGCGTTCGACCTCGCACATTCTCCATGCACCGCGCTTGCGCCGCCACCTCCGCCTGCTTGCTTCGTTTTTCCGCCATCTGTTCGGCTTCGCGATGTTCGCGGGCAAATTGCTCTTTCAGCGCATACTGGCGCTCAAGCAGCTGCCGCACCCGCTCGACTTCTTGTTCACATTGGCGCAAATAGTGATTGAGAAGCGCAATCGGATTTTTCTTTTCTTTTTCGTCAAGCCATTCATGAAGATCGGCTTCAATGATCGTTTTCAAGCGAGAGAATACACTCACCGTTGATCCGCTCCCTTTCCATCATTTATTAATAATGCTTCTGCAGCTCCGCCCATTGTTTTTCAAAGTTGACAAACGGGTCGTCTGCTTCTGGAACGATGCGCTCATCTTTCACTCCGTTCCATTTCCGATACACAACATACAGCACATACGCCGCGACAAGCGCGATAAGCGCCGGCACATTCCAAGCGCTGGCCACCAACGCCGCACAGCCAATGAGCGCCCACACCACCTTCCCGAATGTCGACGGGGCTTTCAACCATTTCTTGAACGCATAGTACAGCACCGCCAGCGTGATTGCCAGCCCGACAAGCGGGCCGAGATGAAACAGCAAAACAAGCAGCGCCACCGCGCCGGCAACGAACAGTCCAATCTTTTTTGCCATCCTTTCGCCTCCCTTCGCTTTCTATCGTACCGCACATTCCCTTCCTTCCATCATGTTCCGAAGATATATTTTGGCTACAACTCGAGGCGTATTTTTTGTTTGATAAGGTTGTAAAAACATTCATGAGCAAGCCTTCCCCACTCCGACACGAAAATGATGGATCAAGGCGACGCATGTTCACAGAAAGATCCATGGGCTCCGTTTTGCCCTCGACCCGGGCATGAAAATCACCACTCACCAACGTAGAATTGTCATGGAAAGTTGGTAACATTGATAAAAAAACTGACAATCATCAGGAAAATGACTGTCAGTTTGACCAAATCATTTATTCATTCGGAATACAAAATAAAAATGTCCATCATCTCTTGTCGTCGGACTGCTAATCGGATTGTCAGTTTCCGGAATGGCGTCATCTAGCGCCGGATCAATCCCACGAATGGCGCGGTCGACCATGGATTTAAACACTTCGTAAAACGGCGTTATAACCGCTAGTCTACTGTTCAGATCTCCGCTCTTGATAAGGCAGGGTGTCCCAAAAAGAAACATCTTTTTCATGAATCGAGCCGTCAGCGATTGCCCTAACTGCCGCATCCAAAGCGACAACCGTTTGTCGAATTAAATAACCGTTGCTTTTTTGTCCAATAACATAGCTACCAATGTAATGGTCTGACATCCCACGCATCTCAAATAGCAATGTCGAAATTCCATATTCAACTGCAATGCCATTTCGGCCAATGGCCTCTGATGAGCCGCCAACATATTTTCCAAGATGCCCCCATCCTGTCGGCTCGATGGCATCAAAAATTACAGCCCCTAATTGTTTGGAACGGTAAACAACTTCTTCATCTGCATTAGGAGAAGTTGGATAAAGAATAGAGCCGGATACTAACTTGCCGTCCCGTTCACTGTTTGCCCCTTGATGGTGCAAGTCGATCATATAATCGATGTGATATTTGCGGAGCACGTTGTTATGTAGCGCCTTTGTCTCCGGATATTGTTTATTTACATGATCGCGATTCAAATCAGCGCCAACGGCATTATACCTCGTCAAATGGCGGTCTCCGCTTGCGATATAATCATCGAGCGGAAAATCAACATCCCCCATCGCCCCGTCCGGGTTTAGCATCGGCACGATTAGTACATTGACATGGTTCAAGACGTCTTTCATTTTCCTTGTCCCAAGATGTTTAATAAACTCCAGAGCTCCTTCTGTCGTCAATTGCTCATTGCCATGCTGTTGAGTCAAAAATAAAATGGTCGGATGATCCGGGTTTTTGATGTACTTGACGAGATATAGGTCTCTTCCTTTGATGGATTGCCCAATCACTTCTAATTCCATCTGTTCTTGTTTAGCGTCCTGCTCCTTTAAGAAGGCAACCATCTCTTCATAAGTGTGGAGTATAGCGGTTCTAACCGTTTCATGCCCTCCATAATTCGGCCCATTGCCGACCGCCTCTACAAACGGCAACTGGATAGCGGCACTGCTCGCCAGAAGGCCCCCAGCAACGGTCAACATGAGTAATTTTTTCTTTATTGCTCACCCTCCTTATCATTTACTCATTTTATTCTAAATTTTTTTCATTTTCCTTTCGTCTATGGATAAAACAGGAATTTATAACTAATATCAACAAAAAAGATAGGATAAACGAGCTATCCTCCTTGGATCAGTATGAAGACTCGGAAGAATCCAGCCATACAAAGAGCCTATTCCCTTTATCTAGAAGTGAGCTCTCCTATATGTTAAGCACGCCGTCGGATTCAACCTTTCTTTCCCTTTCACCTACAATATGCGGCAAACCTCCGCCTTTCCCACCAGCAAACAGAAAAAACGCCTTTCCTTGACAGGAAAAGGCGCTTTGCTACGTGCGTTTTTTACAATAAGCCATCAGTTTCAATCGGTTCAAAAAATATATGACTTTCTTGTCTGCTGTGAATCATTCCTAAGGAGCGGAACAAGTTTACTTCATGTTTACATTTCCAACACCAGCTTCGCCACCGCCTCAACGTGCGCCGTGTGCGGAAACATGTCGACCGGCTGGATGTAGTCGACGCGGTATTGTGCCGCCAAGGCGTCGAGGTCGCGGGCGAGGCTCGATGGGTTGCACGAGACGTAGACGACCGTTTTCGGGCGGACGCGGAGGATCGTTTCAAGCAGCGCCCGGCCGCAGCCGACGCGGGGCGGGTCGACGATGATGACGTCCGGCTTCCAGCCTTCGTTCACCCATTTGGGCAGCCAATATTCGGCTTTGCCGACGACATAGTGCGTGTTCGTAAAGCCATGTTTGTCCGCGTTTTTCTTGGCGTCTTCAATCGCTTCGGGGATCGTGTCCATGCCGCGCACTTCTTTCGCATCGCGGGCGAGCCACAGCCCGATCGTGCCGACGCCGCAATAGGCATCAACGATCCTCTCTGTTCCGGTGAGAGCGGATGCCTTTTTCACTTCATCGTACAATTTCACCGTTTGGATGGGATTAAGCTGGAAAAAGGCGCGCGCGGAGAGCTCAAATGACAAATCGCCGAGCGTTTCTTGAATGTATTCATCTCCTGCTAGCACTTCTGTCTCGTCGCCGAAAATGAGCGAGGTTTTTTCGCCGTTGATGTTTTGCACGATTGATTTCACTTCCGGAAGGCGGCGGCGAATTTCGTCAATGAGCAACTGTTGGCGCGGGATGTCTTTTGTCGCCGTCACCAGCACAAGCTGGATGTCGCCCGTATGGAAGCCGACGCGGACGACGATCGTCCGCACGACGCCCGTTCTCGTCCGCTCGTTGTAAATCGGGATGCGCAAGTCTTGCAAAATCGTCTTCACGATGTTCGTCACGCGCGTCGTTTGCGGATGCTGGATGCGGCATTCCGATAGGTCGACGAGCCGGTGGGAGTTGAGGCCGTACAGCCCGGCGAGCACCTTCCCTTTTTTCACCCCGACTTGAAATTGGCTTTTGTTTCGGTATTGCCACGGGTCATCCATGCCGATCGTCGGGCGGATGTCGAGCTTGTCGACATCGAGGCGGCGGGCGTGGCGGCGCAATGCTTGGATGACAATGTCGCGTTTGGCTTCAAGCTGCGCTTCGTACGATAGGTGCTGGAGCTGGCAGCCGCCGCACTGATCATAGAGCGGGCATGGCGGCGCCACCCGGCTGGGTGAACGCTTGCGGATTCGTTTGATTTTCGCCTCGGCGTAGGTTGGGTGAATGTTCGTCGCTTCGACGACGACTTCTTCCCCCGGCAACGCGCCGGGGACGAAGACGACTTGTTTTTGGAAATAGCCGACCCCTTCGCCGTTAATGCCGATCCGTTGAATCGTCACGGGAAATTGGTCGCCTTTTTTGATTTTGATGTTCGTTTGTTGCTTTGCCATATCGGTCCCTCTCATTCAATGCTTCGCCATAAATAAAGCGCCGCATAGCTGGCGTACGGCTTCCACCGCTCGCCGAGCGCCGCCATCTCTTTTGCGGTCGGCCGCTTTTGGAGCCCGAATTGTTTTTCAACCGCCCGCTGCAAGCCGATATCCGCCGGCGGAAACACGTTTGGGCGGCCGAGGCCAAAGAGAAGGAAGTTTTGCACCGTCCACGGGCCGATGCCGCGCACGGCCGTCAGCCGCTCCATCACCTCGCCGTCTTCCATCTGCTTAAGTTCATCAAGCCGCAGCTTTCCGTCAGCGATGAGACGCGACACATCGACGATATATTCCGCTTTCCGCCCGCTCAGCTGTAAGGCGCGCAAGTCATCATACGAACGGGCGGCGATATCTTCTGGGCGCGGGTAAAACCAAACGCCGTCCCGTTCCTCACCGAACGTTTTGACAAACCGTTCTGTAAGTCGATAGCCCACTTTGAGATGAAGTTGCTGGTGGATCAAACATTTCATTAGGCAAAAATACAAGTCAAAATCGAGCACAAGCGGCATTCCTTCATACTCGGCAAACAGCGGCGCCAGGTCAGTGCGGCGGAAATGCTCGTAAATGGGCCCGAGCGGCGTCCGCCATTGAAATAAATGAGAGACGCGCTCGATGATGTCTTCCTGCCGCTTGGGATGCGGCGCCGAGACGACAAAGCGAGGATCGTCTTTTGTGCCGATGCTTTCAATCACGACCGGCACCTTTAAACCATCGAGATGAAGCGGCACGGTGATGCGCCGCCGCTCTAAATCGACCGCCAGGAGCGGATCCAATGCAAGCCGTTCAAGCGCGTGGGCGAAATCATACGGCGCCGGCACAGTGATCGTTCGTTTCCACATCGTTCTCACCTTTCTCATTTGTCCGTGCCCCTATTATAACGAAAAACGCCCCGTCGAACCAACTTGTTGGCAGGACGAGGCAGCGGCATATGGTTCGGTTGACAGAACGAGGCGGGTTTTCGAATGGTCCAACACACAACGTTTCGTACCGCTTTTGTGCTCAAGTGATGAAAGCGGCTTATGGGCGAAACAGCCACGGATGGAGTCCCATCTTTTTCGCCATCAATTCATCTAAGCTGGCAAACGTATACCCTTGTTTGCGCAAGTCGTCGATCACCTTCGGCAGCGCGTCGGCGTTGTCTTTCGATACGGAGTGCAGCAACAAAATCGCGCCTGGGTGAATTTGTTTCATGATTTGGTCATAGGCATATTGCCAGCCGCGCTGGCGGTCGGTTTGCCAGTCGACGAACGCCAGCGACCAAAAGACGTGGTAATAGCCGAGCTCGCGGGCGAGAGATAACGTCCGTTCGCTGAAAATGCCGCGCGGCGGGCGAAGGTACATCATCCCTTTTTGTCCGGTCAACTCTTCTGTCTTTTCCTTGACTTTTTCCAACTCTTCGCGCACCCGCTCATCGCTGGCGGTCGTTAAATCGGGATGGTGCCACGAATGGTTGCCGATGATATGTCCTTCGGCAGCCATTCGTTTCACTAAATCAGGCGCGGTTTGCAAATAATGGCCGGTGACAAAAAAGGCGGCCGGCACATGTTTTTCTTTCAAGATGTCCAAAATTTGCGCCGTATAGCCGTTTTCATAGCCGTTGTCAAACGTCAAGTAAATCGTTTTTTCACTCGTATCGCCTAAATAAAACGCGTCATATTTGGCAAGCAGCTCATCGAGCTCTTTTCCCGCCGACGGGGGCTCGTGGTTTTCGCTCCGCTTGAATCCCCAATGGATCGCTTGATTGCTTGCGGCAAACGCAGAAGCGGGAAAAAGCGCAATCGCTAAAACGAGAGAAATAAGCCATCTCATGCCTGGTTCCTCCTTGGCCGCCGTCTTTTCCTCTTTTTTATTGTTTTCGCCCTCAGCTGCTTTACGCACGCCATTTTTTGCAAAAAAAGACCCCAAAAGCGGATGCTTTTGGGGAGTCACGCTGCCAATCGTTTCTTCACGTTTATTTGAACACCGGTTCTTTGAATTGGGCCAGTTTTTCCAACGATGATTTTTCTACATCTTCATGCAAGCTGTTGCCGTGCGAGTCCATCGTAACGACGGCGGTGAAGTTTTCGACGCGCAAATGCCACATCGCTTCGGGGATGCCAAACTCCAACAAATCAACGCCTTCCACGGATTTGATGCAATCGGCATAATATTGCGCGGCGCCGCCGATGGCGTTTAAGTACACGCCGCCGTGCTCTTTGAGCGCTTGCAATGTTTTCGCACCCATGCCGCCTTTGCCGATGACAGCGCGGACGCCGAATTTTTTCATAATGTCGCCTTGATACGGCTCTTCGCGGATGCTGGTCGTCGGGCCGGCGGCTTTGGCGTGCCAGCGGCCGTCTTCGTCTTTTAGCATGACCGGGCCGCAATGGTAAATGATTTGCCCGTTCAAATCGACGGGGGCATCGTGATCCATCAAATATTTATGAATGGCGTCGCGGCCGGTGTAAATGACGCCGCTGATGCGGACGACGTCGCCGACGCGGAGCTTCCGCACTTGTTCTTCCGACAGCGGCGGAACGAGATCGATGACGCGCGCCTCTCCTTGTTCAAGCGCCGCGGCCGCTTCCGCTTTTTCCAACTCTTTTGCAAAATCGACGTCTTCGCCGTCTTGGTACAGCCATTCGATGATCTCACCGGTTTCCGGATCGATTTTCACGCCCATGCGCCGGAACGCCCAGCAGTTGTAGGCGACGGAGACGAAGAAGCTCGCCGGGATGCGATGCATGACGCCGATTTTACAGCCAAGCAGCGTCGATTCGCCGCCAAAGCCCATCGTGCCGATGCCGAGCTTGTTGGCGTTTTCCATAATGTATTCTTCCAGCTGGCGCAATTCTTCAATCGGGTTGACGTCATCAACCGGACGGAACAGCTGTTCTTTGGCGAGCTCATAGCCGGATGAGCGGTCGCCGCCGATGCCGACGCCGATGAAGCCGGCGCTGCACCCTTGCCCTTGCGCCTGATACACCGCATGCAAAATGCATTTGCGGATGCCGTCCAAATCGCGGCCGGCGCGGCCGAGCCCTTCGAGTTCACACGGCAGGCTGTATTGGATGTTTTTGTTTTCACAGCCGCCGCCTTTTAAAATAAGGCGAACGTCAATGTAATCGTTTTCCCACTGTTCAAATTTAATGACCGGCACGCCTTCCCCTAAGTTATCGCCGCTGTTTTTGCCGGTGAGCGAATCGACCGAGTTCGGGCGCAGTTTGCCATTTTTCGTCGCTTCGACAATGGCAGCCCGGATCGCTTTTTTCATTTCGATTTGGTTGACGCCGACCGGCACTTTGATTTTAAACGTCGGCAAGCCCGTATCTTGGCAAATCGGCGATACGTTTTCGTCCGCCATTTGAATGTTGCCAACGATTGTATCCAATGCCATCGCCGCCCGCGTGCCGGCGTTTTCGCGCGCTTTCGCCCGAGCGATCGCTCGACGGACGTCCTTCGGCAGCTTCGTCGACGTCTCGACGATCAAGTCGTACATGCTTTGCTGGAACTTTTCCATTTGTCTAAACGCCCCTTCCCCTGTTCATCGTGCATAGGCAGTTGTCCTTATCTTTTTCTATTATACTCCGTTTCTCGCTGTTGTGTAAAAAATCTTTCTTTTCCATCTCATGATGGCTCCTTTCTCATCATACGAATGGGGTAGAGGCAAAACAGCTAAAACGATTGACAAGGGCTGCTAAGGCGGCTAATAATGAACGATGGAACTTTTTTATAGAGAGAGGAGAAAGCGATGCGTTCATCCGCCATGCCGGCCATTACGCCGGCGTACGATCCGTGGGAGGCGTACGTTGATCTAGAAGAGTATGGAAAGTTGGAACTGACGAACGTCGAGTTTACGACAACGACGCTTTGCAATATGCGCTGTGAACATTGCGCCGTCGGCTATACGTTGACAGCGAAAGATCCCGAGGCGCTGC
Organism: Geobacillus sp. DSP4a; assembly: GCF_013096875.1. NCBI lineage: Bacteria > Bacillati > Bacillota > Bacilli > Caryophanales > Anoxybacillaceae > Geobacillus > Geobacillus sp. DSP4a. Next base: position 40,461 of record NZ_SDLD01000019.1, read on the forward strand.
CGCTTGAGTTGTTGCTCCGCCGGCTTGAAGAAATTCCGCATTTACGCTCATTAAGCATCACCGGCGGCGAGCCGATGCTGTCATTAAAATCGGTTGAACAATACGTCGTTCCGCTTCTCCGCTATGCACATGAGCGCGGGGTGCGAACGCAACTGAATTCGAATTTGACGCTTGACTTGTCCCGCTACGAAAAAGTGATTCCGTATTTGGATGTGCTCCATATCTCCCACAACTGGGGGACAATCGACGATTTCATCGACGGTGGATTCGCTATGATGGAGCGGAAACCGACGCGCGCCCAACGCGAGAAATACTTCCAGCGCATGCTTGACAATGCAAAAGCGCTGGCCAATGCCGGCGTGATGGTATCGGCGGAAACGATGTTAAACAAACGGACCGTCCGCCATTTGGAAACGATCCATCGCCAAGTCGTTGAGGAAATGGGCTGCCGGCGCCATGAAATTCACCCGATGTACCCAAGCGATTTTGCCAGCGCCTTAGAGACGCTAAGTCTCGATGAGCTGCGCGCGGCGATCCACCATTTGCTTGACATTCGCGATGAAAACGTCTGGATGTTGTTTGGCACGCTGCCATTTTACCCGTGCAGCGACAATGAAGACGATCTTCGCCTATTAAAGCGGCTGTATGAAAGCAAAAACGTCACCGTCCGCAACGACCCTGACGGCCGTTCGCGGCTTAATGTCAACATTTTCACCGGCGATGTCATCGTCACCGATTTCGGCGATGAACCGCCGCTTGGCAACATCGTCCGCGATTCATTGCCGGATGTGTATAACCGATGGCGGCGCTCGAAAATCGCCAATGAACTTCTTTGCCACTGCCCGGCCGCGCGCTGCTTAGGGCCCAATGTGCTCGTCAAGCAGACGTATTACCGCGGCGTCGATTTTACAAAACGGGCGGCGCGCATCGCCCGATAAACAGCAACGCCGCAGAGGCAAGCGCATCATCGGCCATGCGCATAAAAAAGAGGAGGCCCAAAACGCGCCTGCTTTTTGGGCCCGACTCTTTTATCGCGGCTGCTCGCTGACGACATAGGACATATACAGCCGGTCTTGCACCGGAATCCATGCCCCGACCCCTCTTGTCGTCACGTTTTTGACGACGATTTTCTTTTTGTTTCCTTTCAAGACGATATACACTTCCCCGTACGTCACTTTCCCTTTTTCATTCACAGCCGGAGCATACGCATACAAATAGCCCATTTTTTTCGCCGGCACGTTGTACGGCTGATCCTTTTTCGTGCCAAGACCGACAACGGTGCTGAAAGCGAGCGGTAAATTTGTTTTTTCCATGGCCTTGTTCAACATCATCCGTTTGACGGCGTCTTCATTCGGCACTTTCACCGTCAAGCCGCCACGGACGTATTTTTGCATTTCCTGTTTGTAATACAGTTTTTGTGCTGTGTCGCCGCCGCGGTTGTCGAGAAAATTCGTATTGACCTTTTGATACTCCCAATTTGTTGATGTTTCGAGCGATTGGTAGTTGAGCGGCCATTGGCCTAAATAAATCGTCGCCCGGTAGCCGATGGCCCACGGCGCGTTCGTTGCCGAAGATTCATTAAAGAGATGAACCAATTCAGGATTCTCAATGTTCACATTGGCCGATTTCAGCAGCTGTTTCGTAAACGAGCTTGGCTCTAGATGCGGCAAGTCTTGCGTTGGATTCGGGTATGTGTTCTCTTTCGAGATATCGATCACCGCACCGGGCGCCGGCTTTCCGGAAGCCGCCAATGCCGGGAACGCTGCCGCATACAGAAGCAGTGCGCTCGCAAACAGCGAAACCGCCCATTTTTTCATCGCATTCGCTCCTTTCTATCTCATATTCACTGTTATTTTCCGTCAAAACGCACCGTTTATCCGTGACAGTGAAAATTTCTTCCGTCCCGGCGCCGCACCTCTGTCAAAAAACCCGAGCGCCAACCGCCCGGGTGAATCCGTCAAAGCAAATAAAAACCAATGCCCATAATGATATAGGCCGCCAGCAGCGTCGCCCCTTCAAACCAGTTCGTATCGCCGTCGTTGGACAATACGATCATCAAGAGCACCGAAGCGGCCATCGCGACGAGTTCGGGAAGTGAAAAGACAAGCGGCATTTTTTCCGGAAACAAAAGCGAAACGAGCACAAGCACCGGCGCGACGAACATGGCGATTTGCAAGGTCGAGCCGACGGCGATCTCGACGGCGACGTTCATTTTATTTTTGTATGCCATCATGACAGCCGAAGCATGCTCCGCCGCATTGCCGACGATGGCGACGATGATGATCCCGATAAACAGCTCGCTCCAGCCAAACGACTCCGCCACGGTTTCGAACGTATGGACGAGCCGCTCTGACAAGTAGGCAACCGCGAGCGTAGCCAGTGCCAAAATGGCGGTCGCTTTTCCTTTTCCCCATTCCGGCTCCTCATGTTCTTCCGCTTCGTCCGATTTATGCTGGTATACGCCGCGGTGGGTGACAAGCCGGAAGTAAAGGGCAGCGATGTAAAGCAAAATCATAATAATCGAAATGCCGACGCTCAACGCAAGCCGTTCGCCGCCGTCCATTTGCATTGTAAACACTTCCGGAATGACAAACGCGACGAAAATGGCAAACGTCAGCAGCCCGGCGTTATGGCGGGCGTCATAAATATTGAATTCTTGCCGTTTATATTTCAAACCGCCGACAAAAAACGATAACCCGGCAACCAACAGCAAATTTCCCAGCACCGAGCCGGTCAAGGAGGCGAGCACGACATCCACGAGTCCGGCTTGCAAGGCAAAAATCGAGATGATCAACTCGACCGCATTGCCAAAGGTGGCGTTTAACAGACCGCCGATGCGCGGTCCGGCGACGATGGCCAAACTCTCTGTCGCCCGCCCCATATAGCTGGCGAGCGCAATGATCGTCAAACAATACAGCCCAAACATCAAGACGGTCGGCCAGTGAAGAAAGCCGCCGATTACTGACACCGGCACGCCGATCCATGCCATCCAGGCAAACAACCTGTTCATTTGTGTTTCTTCCACATTTCTCGTCAAAATTTTTTCGTTGCGTTGATCGTCGCTTGTATGTACGATGAATACGGGCCAGCCGTTCCGCCGTGAAAAGCCGGATTCCGTTTGTTCGCGGGCTGGCCAATTTCAAGAAGTGAGGATGTGACGATGCGTTTCGCCATTTTAACTGCGGTCGTGGCCATCTCTGGCTTGTCCCAAGGAATGTTGCTTCCGCTGTTAGCCATGCTGCTTGATGAACATGGCGTCCCTTCGTCCGTCAACGGGGTGCATGCTGCTGCGCTATATATCGGCGTGCTGGCCATTTCGCCGTTTCTGGAGCGGCCATTGGGAAAGTATGGCTATCGGCCCATCATTCTCCTCGGCGGTTCTATTGTAATATGTTCGCTTACTCTTTTTCCACTTTTTTCTTCATTTTTTGTTTGGCTGGCTCTCCGCTTTTTGATCGGCGTCGGCGACCATATGCTTCATTTCGCGACGCAGACATGGATCACCGACCTTTCGCCGCCGGCTAAGCGTGGTCGGCGTCTGTCGCTGTATGGTTTGGCGTTCGGCCTTGGTTTTACGGTCGGTCCATTGCTCGCTTCACTCGCCTCGATCAACGAAGCGTGGCCGTTTTATTTGGCCGCTCTCCTCAGTTTCGCCGGGTGGGTGGCCGTCTTTTGGCTGCCAAAGGAAAAACCGAAGCCGTTTGAACGCTCTTCCTCAGCCGCCGGCCGATGGGTCGGTGCATGGAAACATGCATGGCCAGCGCTGTTGCTTCCGCTTGCCTACGGCTTTTTGGAAGCGTCCATTCATTCCGTTTTCCCGCTGTATGCCTTGCGCAAGCAGATGGGCGCCGAACAAATCGCCTTCATTTTGCCGTTTTTCTCGTTGGGCGGCATCGTCTTTCAGCTCCCGCTCGGGGCGCTCAGCGACCGGTTCGGGCGGCGGACCGTCATCACTTGCGCCTTGCTGGCCGGCGCCAGCTGTTTTTTGGCCGCGCTCACGGTCGGCGCGTCCACTGTCGGGCTCGCTGCCTGTCTGTTTGCCGCCGGCATGTTTACTGGCTCCCTTTTCTCCCTCGGCATTGCCTATATGACCGACTTGTTGCCGAAAGCGCTCCTCCCGGCCGGCAACTTGTTGTGCGGAATGCTGTACAGCCTTGGCAGCATGGTGGGCCCGCCCCTTGCCGGAAGCGCCGTCGATACGGCAACGAACGCCTTTTTTCTGGCGGTCAGCGCTGTTCTTCTCATCCCCGCCGTCTGTCTTGCCGGACGGCGGGAACAGGAAAAAGCGGCTTGACCGCTTTTTTATTTTTTTGTTTTTTTTTGAAAAAATCATTGACCATTTTGTTCCCTCTGTTATATAATAAAACCAAGATAACAAGTTACTGTTTTAAAACAGAAAAAGGAGTGGCGATGATGAGCAGAGCAGAACGGAAAAACATGATCGAGTTTATCGAAAAAGTGCGGGGGTTGTCGCGGGAAGAGCTCGCCTGCATGACTGACGCCGAGATCGAGTACATTTACGAGCGGTATTACCACCATCATGAAGAAATTGTGGAGTAAAGCGCCGTTCGCTGACCGCCCCAGCGAAAAAGGTGTCCCGCATTGGGACACCTTTTCTAATGATAGCCGTTTTGGCCGTTGGCGCTGCCGCTCGTTTTATGTTTCGGCCTGTTTTTCCCTTTTTGCTTCGTACCCCCGTCTTTTTTCGTGTGCTTCGTCATCGCAATCCCCCCTGTATCAAAATCCCCCGCATCGTTACGTTATCCGGTTTGCGAAGCATTTATGCACATCAACGGAGCCGCTTTCTTCCTTCATGTTCACAATCGAAAATGGCGTTCATTTCTCCGCCTAACACGAGAATCATGCCCGATAAATAAAACCAAATCATCAGCACAATCATCCCGCCGAGACTTCCGTACATGGCTGTATAGTCAGCAAAATGGTTGACATAATAGGCAAACGCCCATGATGTCGCAATCCAGCCGGCGGTGGCGAACAAAGCGCCGCGCACGACATTGACGCAACGCAGCTGTTTGTTCGGGGCAAAATAATAAAGGGTGGTAAAAACAACAAACAAGATGATCGCGCTCGTCACCCAGCGAAATGTGTTCCATATCGTCAAAAACGGCTGCGACAACCCGAGGGTGGAAAACAAAAACAACCCGATCATCCGCCCGAATACCGGCAATACAAGCATAACGATAATGACCGCGATCATCCCGAGCGTCAGCACAATCGACAGGCCCCGCACAACCCAAAACGGACGGTCCTCTTGTACGTCATATGCGCGGTTGAACGCCCGCATAATGGCGCTCATGCCGTTCGATGCCGACCAAATGGCGCCGATAATGCTTAACGACAGCAGCTTTCCGTTTTGCTCATCCATCAGACGGTGGACATTCGTCTCGATCAGATGAAGCGCTTCTTTCGGCGCATACTGCCGCACAAGCATAAGCACATCTTCGTGCGGGATCGGCAAGTAAGCCAGCAGCGTCATTAAAAACAATAAAAACGGGAACAACGACAACAGAAAGTAATACGCCAATTCCGCCGACAGCCGCGGAACTTCATCCTCCGTAAAGCGCCGGGCCAACTCGCGGATGAACGTCATATCCACCAACACGGGTCGCCCTCCTTTTCCGTTTTTTCATCATTTTCTTTCCCTAGGGGCCAGCCGATGATCGCGGACGATCGCGTCAAGCAAATGCTCGCAGCCGGAGCGAATCAGGCGGTACACTTCGGCAAAATTCCCGGTATAATACGGATCCGGCACATCGTCTTTTTCCCGATCCGGGACAAAATCAAGCAGCCGGGCGATCACCGCCGGCGAATTCGGCCCGGCGAGCCGGCGCAAATCGCTCAAATTGGCGGCGTCCATGGCGATGATGTAATCAAATTCCTCCAAGTCGCGGCGCCCGACTTGCCGGGCGCGGATGCCGGAATAGTCAATGTCGTTTTCACTCAAAATCCGCCTTGTCCCCTCATGCGGCGGCTCCCCGACATGCCAGCTGCCCGTTCCCGCTGAATCAACGACAATCTGTCCGTCAAGCCCCCGTTCGTTCACCAAATGACGGAATACCGCTTCCGCCATCGGCGAACGGCAAATGTTGCCGAGGCAAACAAACAACACTTTGACCATCGAAGCAGCCACTCCTTTCCATCCCGTTTTCTTGGCATTAGTTTTCCCTTTTCATCCAAGCGCTTGATAGCCGCTTTCTAGCAGCTCGTGCACATGCACCTATATTTTACCACCTAACGCTGGCGCGGACTATATTGCCTCTCCCCTTTTTCACCGCCGGTGTGGTACAATACATGATAACCTGCCACGAAAGGAGCGAAACCATGGATTTATCGAAACCGTCCGCAGAAAACGTCGAATATATCGTTGAACAGCTGAAGAAAAAATTAAAAGTGCTCAATTTTGATGCGATTAAGCCGGCCCATTTTTCCGAGGCATGGTATGACGAACTGAAAGACATTTACGACATGGTCATGAAGCGTGAAACGTTCAGTCCAAGCGAAATACAGGCCATTGTTGAGGAGCTCGGAAGCCTGCGCAAGCGGTAATCCTCTCCTTCCGTCACCGGATGGAAGCATCGCGAAGCTGCCTATGTATATAAAAAAATTCCTATCGAAAAACTAGGATTGACATTAGCGCCAATTGTGTTAAAATTTTAATCAATTAAATTACATACGCTTATCAAGAGCGGGGGAGGGACTGGCCCGATGAACTCCGGCAACCTGCCGCGTTTGGCAAGGTGCTAATTCCAGCAAAATGGGATCCATTTTGGAAGATAAGGCGTCCCTCGTTCTTCCGCTCTTTCCGAAATGGAAGGGGCGTTTTTATCGCCAGGCTGCCCGTTGCCGGATGAATATCCGACTAATTATGTTGATTTTCTTTATTTTTAAGGAGGGGGAAACGATGCTCACATATGACCAATGGGAAACGGCCGAAAAACCGTCTTTTCCGTCCGATAATGAAACGAAAGGGGCGCTTGACGTCCTTGCTTGGGCGTATCGCGAATACGGCGATGACATTGTCTATGCGTGCAGTTTCGGCATTGAAGGGATTGTGCTCATTGATTTGATTTCCCAAGTCAAGCCGGATGCGGAAATCGTCTTTTTGGATACCGGCCTGCATTTTCCAGAGACGTACGATACGATCGCGAACGTACAGGAAAAATACCCGTCGCTCCGCATCGTGATGAAACAGCCGCACTTGACGCTGGAGGAGCAGGCTGCACAGTTCGGCGATGAACTATGGAAACGCGATCCGAACAAATGCTGTGAGTTGCGCAAAGTCATTCCGCTGCGGGAAGTCTTGACCGGAGTCACCGCCTGGATTTCCGGCTTGCGCCGCGAACAGTCGCCGACGCGGCGCCATGTCGAGTACATCAATAAAGACGACAAATTCCGCTCCATTAAAGTGTGCCCGCTCATTCATTGGACGTGGAAAGACGTTTGGAATTACGTATATAAACACGGTCTTCCGTACAACGTGCTCCATGACCGGGGCTACCCGAGCATCGGCTGCGCCCCGTGCACAGCGCCGGCATCGGATCCGAACGATTTGCGCTCCGGGCGCTGGGCCGGCCAGGGGAAAACGGAGTGCGGGCTCCATCTCACATAAGGGGAGAACAACGATATGCTCCTTGCCATTGCCTTTATTGTGTCCTTTTTCTTCGCCATGAACATCGGGGCGAGCGGCGCGGCCGCCTCGATGGGCGTCGCGTACGGGTCGGGCGCCATTCCCCGAAAATCGGTCGCCCTCCTTCTTTGCGGCATCGGCGTGTTTCTTGGCAGCCTCGGCGGCGGAGAAGTAGTGAAAACGATCGGCTCGGGCATTATTCCGTCTTCGATCCTCACCGTCAAAATCGTTGTCATCATTTTAACGGCGGCGGCCATTTCGCTTTTTGCGGCGAACATCATGGGCATTCCGCTCTCGACGAGCGAGATCACCGTCGGATCAGTCGTCGGCGTTGGCATCGCCTATCAGGCGGTGTACTTTCATAAGCTGCTGTTTATCGTGTCGGTATGGATCGTGATCCCGATCGTCGCCTTTTCGTTTACGCTGGCTGTCGGCAAATGGTTTTTGGCGCTCAAGCGAAAATATCCGCAGCTTGAGCAAGGCCGCTGGCAAAAAACGTTTATGGCCTTGCTCATTGTCACTGGCTTTTTCGAGGCGTTCTCCGCCGGCATGAACAACGTCGCGAACGCTGTCGGGCCGCTTGTCGGCGCCGGGCTGATGGCGGTCGGGCCCGCGACGATCCTAGGCGGCTTGTTTGTCGCTGCCGGCGCCCTGTTGCTTGGGCATCGCGTGTTAGAAACAAACGGAAAGAAAATTACAAACTTCTCCCCGTTTGAAGGAAGCGCCATTTCCGGCACGGGAGCCGTGCTCGTCATCATTTCGTCGCTGTTTGGTTTGCCTGTTCCGCTTACGCAGATTACGACATCGGCGATCATCGGCATCGGCACGGCGAAAAGCGGGATGTCGATTTGGCAAAAGCGGATTGTCGTGCAACTGTTGAAAGTGTGGTTTGTTTCGCCAATATTTTCCCTTGTCATTTCGTACAGCCTTGTGAAACTGTTGCTTGACAGCGATGTTTACACGGTGATTGCCATCTTCAGCGTCTGCCTGGCGACGCTTGGCGTCATCAGCTTAAAAAAAACAGTCGCCGAAGAAGAGCGTTCGCTTCATGAACATGGCGGCGGCATTTAATGAACATCTATCAATCTAGGAGGTTATGAACATGAGTTTGAGCATTCCGCATGGCGGCACATTGATCAACCGTTGGAATCCGGATTACCCAATCGATGAAGCAACGAAAACGATCGAGCTGTCCAAAGCCGAACTAAGCGACCTTGAGCTGATCGGCACAGGCGCCTACAGCCCGCTCACCGGGTTTTTAACGAAAGCCGATTACGATGCGGTCGTAGAAACGATGCGCCTCGCTGATGGCACTGTCTGGAGCATTCCGATCACGCTGGCGGTGACGGAAGAAAAAGCGAGTGAACTCGCTGTCGGCGACAAAGCGAAACTCGTTTATGGCGGCGACGTCTACGGCGTCATTGAAATCGCCGATATTTACCGCCCGGATAAAACGAAAGAAGCCAAGCTCGTCTATAAAACCGATGAACTCGCTCACCCGGGCGTGCGCAAGCTGTTTGAAAAACCAGATGTGTACGTCGGCGGAGCGGTTACGCTCGTCAAACGGACCGACAAAGGCCAGTTTGCTCCGTTTTATTTCGATCCGGCCGAAACGCGGAAGCGGTTTGCCGAACTCGGCTGGAATACCGTCGTCGGCTTCCAAACGCGCAACCCGGTTCACCGCGCCCATGAATACATTCAAAAATGCGCGCTTGAAATCGTGGACGGCTTGTTTTTAAACCCGCTCGTCGGCGAAACGAAAGCGGACGATATTCCGGCCGACATCCGGATGGAAAGCTATCAAGTGCTGCTGGAAAACTATTATCCGAAAGACCGCGTTTTCTTGGGCGTCTTCCAAGCTGCGATGCGCTATGCCGGTCCGCGCGAAGCGATTTTCCATGCCATGGTGCGGAAAAACTTCGGCTGCACGCACTTCATCGTCGGCCGCGACCATGCGGGCGTCGGCAACTATTACGGCACGTATGATGCGCAAAAAATCTTCTCGAACTTTACGGCCGAAGAGCTAGGCATTACACCGCTCTTTTTCGAACATAGCTTTTATTGCACGAAATGCGAAGGCATGGCATCGACGAAAACATGCCCGCACGACGCGCAATATCACGTTGTCCTTTCTGGCACGAAAGTCCGTGAAATGTTGCGCAACGGCCAAGTGCCGCCGAGCACATTCAGCCGTCCGGAAGTGGCCGCCGTTTTGATCAAAGGGCTGCAAGAACGCGAAACGGTCACCCCGTCGACACGCTAAAGGAGGAGCGAGATGAGCACGAATATCGTTTGGCATCATACATCGGTGACAAAAGAAGATCGCCGCCAACGCAACGGCCATCATAGCGCCGTCCTTTGGTTCACCGGCCTGTCCGGATCCGGCAAATCGACGGTGGCGAACGCCGTCTCCAGACGGCTGTTTGAGCTTGGCATTCAAAATTACGTTCTCGATGGCGACAATATCCGCCACGGGCTCAATAAAGACCTCGGCTTTTCCGCCGCCGATCGGACAGAAAACATCCGCCGCATCGGCGAAGTCGCCAAACTGTTTGTCGACAGCGGCCAGTTCGTGTTAACGGCATTCATTTCGCCGTTTGCCGAAGACCGGGCGCTCGTTCGCCGCTTAGTCGAGGAAGACGAATTCATTGAGATATATGTCAACTGCCCGATTGAGGAGTGCGAGAAGCGCGATCCAAAGGGGCTGTATCAAAAAGCGCGCCGCGGGGAAATCCGCGAATTCACCGGCATCGATTCGCCGTATGAAGCGCCGGAAGCGCCGGAGCTGACCATCGAAACGCATCGTTATTCGGTGGACGAATGTGTCGAGCAAGTGCTCGCGTATTTGCGGGAGCGCGGATTCATCCCCGCATCGGAAACCCATTAACGATACCGTGTCTCCCACTCGAAAAAAGAGTGGGAGACGATTTTACAAAGTCGTTTTCATGCCACGGCCAGGCCGTTTACAATGAAATTCAACGGAACACGAGTGTTGATTATCCATTACTTTACTTAAAAACACAGAATCATATGGCTGAACACAAGCTTTTCTGCCTCTTCCCACGAACAAGAACGCCGGCGGGCAAATGTCATTTGCCTGCAAAGCGTTCATTGTTCGAGGAGGGCATGCTGTACGCATGCCCAGTCGGCACGGCAAGCGAACTGCTTGCCGACTACGGCAGAAAAGCTAGGAATAGAGCGATATCAACTGGTTTTTAATGGTTAATCAACACGCCCGTCAACGGAACGTTTGCGCTGCTGCCGGCAGCTGACGGGATCACGACAGAAAGGGCTGAAACAACGATGGGGAAAGTATATTTGGTCGGGGCCGGCCCCGGCGATCCGGAACTCATTACCGTCAAAGGGTTGAAATGCATTCAACAAGCCGACGTCATTTTGTACGACCGCCTCATTAATGAAGACTTGCTGGCGTATGCCAAGCCAGACGCTGAACTCATTTTTTGCGGCAAGCTGCCCGGCTACCATGCTATGCAGCAGGAAACGATCAACCGTTCACTCGTTCTGCATGCAAAAAAAGGAAAAACAGTTGTCCGTTTAAAAGGCGGCGATCCGTTTGTGTTCGGGCGCGGCGGTGAAGAGGCGGAAGCGCTCGTTCAGCACGGGATCGAGTTTGAGATCGTCCCTGGCGTCACATCGGCCATCGCGGCGGCCGCTTACGCCGGTATTCCTGTCACCCATCGCGAGTTCAGCTCCAGCGTCGCCTTTGTCACGGGGCATCGCCGCGACGGAACCCGCGAAGACATTAAGTGGGAAAGCCTCGCCAAAGGCATTGATACGATCGCCATTTACATGGGCGTCCACAATTTGCCATACATTTGCGGCCAGCTGATTAAATACGGCAAGGCGCCGGATACGCCGACGGCGATCATTCAGTGGGGAACGACCCCCATCCAGCGCACGGTCACCGGCACGCTGGCGACAATCGCCGCTATTGCCGCCAAAGAACGCATCGAAAATCCAAGCATGGTCATCATCGGGGATGTCGTCCGGCTGCGCGCCAACATTCAATGGTTTGAGCGGTTGCTGTCATCATCGGCAGCCGCCGGCGCCACCTCGTGAGGCAATGGCGATGGAAGCCATTTTGTACGTCAGCCACGGCAGCCGGGTTCCGGCTGCGCGCCGAGAAGCAGCCCGCTTCGTTGAACAATGCAAGGCGGCCATCGACATCCCGATTCAAGAACTGTGCTTCGTTGAGCTGGCTGAGCCGGATATTGCGACCGGCGTTGACCGTTGCGCCGCCCAAGGGGCAACCCGTGTGATCGTCATCCCGTTGCTGCTTCTATCCGCCGGACATGCCAAACAGGACATTCCGGCTGCGCTTAAAGCAGCGAAACAGCGCCATCCGTCTTTGGAGATCGTCTGCGGAGCGCCGTTTGGCGTCCACGATGCAATGATTGACATCATCATCGACCGCATCGGCGAGCAGCCGGCGCCGCTTGATCATGAATCAATGGTTCTGCTGATTGGCCGCGGCAGCAGTGACCCGGATACGAAGCGCGACATCGCCGCCATCGCCCGGCGCTTGCAAGAAAAAACGAGCGTGCCGCACGTTGACGTTTGTTTTCTCGCCGCCATCCGCCCGACGCTTGACGAAGGGTTCAAGCGGGCGCAGGCATCCATATACCGGCGCGTCTTTATCGTGCCGTATTTACTGTTTACCGGCGTTTTAATGAAAACAGTCGAACGGAAGCTGCAGGCGCTGCCTGTTTCCCATCAACAGTGGCATTTATGCTCGTACTTAGGGTATCATCCGCGGCTTGTAACGCTCATTCACCAACAAGTGCAGGCGCTGTCGGCAGCGAAAAAAGGAGCTTGAGCAGACAAGCTCCTTTTTTCATGGTATGATGGAAGCGACCGCAGCGAAGGAGGGCTTCATCATGATGAAACGGGTTCATGTCATGGTCGAAGGGCGCGTGCAAGGCGTCGGGTTTCGCTATTTCGTCCAACACGAAGCGCTCAAACGCCAGCTGACCGGCTGGGTGAAAAACAACGATGACGGGACGGTGGAAATGGAAGCCCAAGGGCATGAAAGCGCGCTCCAACTGTTTTTGGATACGATTGAAGCCGGCACGATGTTTGCCAAAGTTTCCCGCATGCACGTTGAGCCGCGCCCCGTCCGCCCTGACGAAACTAAGTTCCGCATTGTGTACGGAAGCGGCATTTGACTGTTGCACCGCTTGGATCTATTCCCAGCGCAGACGTTGTCCGTCTGCCGCCAAGCGCTCTTTCCACCAATGAAAAAGCGGGATCACCATCCGTCCTGCTTAAGCCGGCCGCAAATGCGGCGCCGCATATTGAAAACACGTCTCCAAAATGGCCGTATTCGCACGCTCATTTTTTTGCTGCGCTTCACGGCAAAACGGATGGAATACATCGACAGCCGCTTGCGGGTACTCCCCGCATATGTCCACGCCGAGCACTTTTTTATAGAATAGCAGAAGGCGCAAACAAGCGAGCAGCCGGGAAAGCGGCATCATCCCCTGATCCCAGTTCGTCACGGCGTCTTCGCGGCGCAGCGCATCTTTATCAATGCTGATATAGACGCTCCCGGTCGGAATAGCGTCCAAAAGCGCCGTCGGCCATTCATCGTGATCATCGAAAGGAAGAACTGTAATCTTTGGAGATAAACGAAGATGGCTTGGAGAACATGACGGACCAACAATGATGACTTTTTGCAGCTGCGGATGTCCGAGTGCGTAAGCGACCCACGAGCCGCATGAAATGAGGCGGTCGCTCCCCCCTTCGGCATCGGTATGATGGTCAAACAAGACGAGCGTAAACGGCTCTTTCATCTCCTTTATGAGCAAATAGCTTACATAATGGAAGTTGCCGTTCCCGATTAAAACCGCTCCGCGCATCCGCCGACGGCGCAGCCGCCGTTCGATTTCGGCGAGAGCCTCCCCGCTGCAATACAAATTCGTCTCCGGCACATCCGACAGATCGATCCATTCGTGCGGAAAGCGGAACAATCGCTTTTGCGGCCGGTAAGTGCCGTCAAAATTGAGCATCGTGACACCATTGCCTTGAAACCCCATTTCTCCTCACCTTTCCTTTCGCTGAATCGTTGTTCAACGCCTCTCAGGTGCGGATGAGTCCAAGATGTGTCCGTTCTTCATTATACAATGAAAGACGAAATATTTCCGTTCCTATGCCTTGGTCATGTACAATAATAGAAAACAGCTAAAGGAGGGACCCCGCGTGCAGCCGATTGACGCCGCCGCTGTTCAAGAGGCGTTGGATCGCTTCGCCAATCGCGACGTATACATCCATTTGGAAACGACGAACGGGGCGTACGCCTCTCATCATAACGAACGATTCTTTTCCGCCGGCGCTTACATCCGCAACGCCCGCATCCGCTTCACCCGCGGCAAAATCACCGGCCCGGGGCCGTATCGCGTCGGGCTGAAGCTTCAAATCGGCTGGGTGTACGCCGAAGGGCTGACCCATTGGGAATGGACGAACGAAGGACAATTGTTGTTGGCCGGACACGATTACGAAGGGAAACTGGCTGTCGCTCTTGAGCTGAGCGACACGCCGTTCGCATAAGGAGGGGCTTGCGATGAAGGAACGACACGTACTTGTTGTGTTTCCCCACCCGGATGATGAGGCGTTTGGCGTTTCGGGCACCATCGCCCAGCATGTGCAAAGCGGCACACCGGTGACGTACGCCTGCCTGACCCTTGGGGAAATGGGGCGAAACATGGGCGTGCCCCCGTTTGCCAACCGCGAAACGCTTCCGCTCATCCGCAAGCAGGAGCTGGAAGAAGCGTGCCGCGTTCTCGGCATTCGCGATTTGCGCCTGCTCGGGTATCGCGACAAAACGGTCGAATTTGAGGATGAAAACGAACTCGCTGACCGGATTGCCGCCATCGTGGCAGAAACAAACCCGTCGCTCGTCATCACGTTTTACCCCGGCTACAGCGTTCACCCTGACCACGATGCATGCGGCGCTGCAGTCATCAGCGCCTTGACGCGCTGGCCGAAAGAAGAACGGCCGACCGTCCATTGTGTGGCGTTTGCGAAAAACTGTGAACAAGATCTTGGCCAGCCAGACGTCATCCGCGATGTCAGCCCGGTGATCGAGACGAAGCTGGCCGCCATCCGCGCCCACCGTTCGCAAACCGAAGGGCTGATGCAGGCAGCCTCCAAGCGCGGGGATGCGCTTGCCTGGCTCAAAACGGAGCGGTTTTGGACGTACCGTTGGGATGATTGACCTGCCTAACCCTCCTTGAACAAGGTGTCCATCCCGATGAGGACACCTTGTTTCCGCGTTCACCGAAACCCCGCCAAGCGGCAACAAGCAGACAGCCGCCGGGTTGCCGGCAAACGGCCGGTCAGTGAACGCATCGACAATATACATCGGAATGTTCATGGCTCTTTCCCTCTTTCCCCGTTTCGTTCTTTTTCGTTCACCAATAGCTGGGCCAACTCTTCATCCCATCGGCCCCGCTGCCGGAAAGACTCAGCAGCGAGCGCCCGAAACAGCCGCTTTCGTGCGGCATCGTCCGCCACCTCACGCAAAATGATATCGCGGGCCTGCCGCAAAAACTCAAGATACGGCCCATACTCTTCGCCATACTTCTCCTCAAGCTCGCGGCGGATGCGGCGGGCAAGCGCCGGACTTGCCCCCCCGGTCGACACGGCAATGGTGAGCGGACCGCGGCGGATGACAGCGGGAACGTGAAAATCACACCGTTTCGGGTCATCCACGACATTTACGAGTTGGCCGGGCGCTGCTGCTTGCGCCACCGCTTCGTTCACATTCCGGTCGTTTGTCGCCGCAATGACAAGAAACGCTCCTGCCAAGTCGTCTTCAGCGAACGTTTTCTTACGCCAAACGATCTCTCCTTTGGCCGCGAGCGCTTCAATGTCCGGCACCGCCTCCGGGGCGATTACCACAACGTCCGCTTCTGCTTCGAGCAAACCGTAAACTTTCCGCGCCGCCACCTTCCCGCCGCCAACGACGACCGCGCGGCGGCCGCGCACATGAAGAACAATCGGATACCCCACGGCGCAACCCCCCATTCCGGCATCCATCAGGCAGACTGAGTCGGTTTCTGCGCACAAACAGGCGCAATCTTCCCCGACCGCCTGCCTTGGCTGACAACAAAAAGTAAAAAAAGAAGCCGTGCATCGAACACGGCCTTTTTCTTCATTATATCATCCTTGTTTCACTTCTTGAAGCCATTTCGCCAACCGTTCATTTTTCTTTTTCATATGCTCAAGCCATTGCGGGAGCAGTTTTTTCATGGCCTCCTGATCATTGTTCTCCATCGCTTGCCTCGTTTGTTCATGAAGCTGATGAAGCTGTTGTTTTTCTTCTTTCGTCATCCACCGTTTCATTTTATGCAACTGTTTCATCTCTTGTTTAAACTGTTCTTTGGTGATTTTTTTTATTGGCCAGCTGATCGATGAGCCGGTCAAGCGCCGCTTCACGCTCTTTTTTCATCTTTTTGCACTTTTCTTTAATGGCCTGTTTCACGTTCTCATCGTTCAACTGCTGACGCAACGCGTTCCGCTCGTCGAGCACTTTTTTCCATTCATCTGCCTGTTCAGGCGTATACGTTTGAACCATCTCCATCCACTTTTGCTCATCCAATCTGTCGTGCTCCCACATATGGCCGACCGGCAGATGCACATCGGCTGCCTCTCCTTTATGGCTGCCGGCAGCCACCCATGACGGCATCGCCAGCATGAGTGAAGCAAAAAAGGCAATCCATACGTTTCTCACGATGTTCACTCCTTTTCCTTTTCCTTTCACTCACCATTCACCTACGACTAGACAGCTGGGATTCATCATCCGCTTTTGCTCTTCTTCGCGCCGCCTCCTTCCCAACCATTGACTCCTCCCCTATTTTCCCCGTTTTTTGGATATCCTTGCATAAAAAATGGGAAGACCTACAAAAACGAGGTCCTCCCCTTCATGTTGAAAAAAAAACGTTTAGCGAAATTTCTCTTCAATACGCCGCCCATAGTCGCGCAGCGCCTTCGAGTTTGCCGGTTGCCGTTTTTTCATCAGTTCGGCAAAACGAAGCTGTTTTTCCGTCCATTTTTTCGTAAGTTCCTGCTTTTTCTCGTCATCCTCGCAACAGCGCAGCAAATCTTCGAGCGTCATCAGCTCTTTGCGCAGCTCGGTCTCCTCGGCCACGTACCCGGCGTTTTTCAGCAGCAAATACCCGAGCCGCAACTCTTCCGGGACATGGGAGATGTCCTCAAGCTCAAGCGGTTTGCCGAAGCCGGGCAAGTTGTCAAACTCGCCGTTTTTCATCGCCTCGCGAATTTTCTCCTCGGCGATGCGCCAAAATCCGTCCATTTCACGTCAACTCCTGCGCCCGCCGCCTCGCATGCTGCTCTTTCAAAAAGCGGACAAACTCATCATACGGAAGCGGTGGGGAAAAGTAGTAGCCTTGCGCCTCATCGCACCGTTTTCCTTGCAAATAGGCCGCTTCGGTCTCCGTTTCGACCCCTTCGGCCAACACTTTGACACCTATATTATGCCCGAGGCGGATGATCGCCGGCAAGATGACATCTTTTTTTCCTTGAATATGCTGGACGAACGAACGGTCGATCTTCAGCCGATCGATCGGCAAATCGGTCAGGTAGCTGAGCGAGCTGTAACCGGTGCCGAAATCGTCCATGCTGATCGTCACACCAAGCCCCTTCAGTTTCGAGAGAATATCAAGCGCACGTTCTGTATCCATGGTCATCCGCTCCGTAATTTCCAGATCTAAATGGTGCGGCGGCAGCCCGGCGTCGGCGAGCAGGCGGGCGAGTTTATCCACAAATCGACGGCTTTCAAATTCATATGGCGATAAGTTGATGGAAACGGACAAGTCAGGAAAACGACCAAGCAGTTGCTTCGTCTGCTCACAAGCCGTGCGGATGACCCATTCATTGATCGGGATGATCATGCCGGTCTGTTCGGCAACCGGGGTGAACTACCCCCACTTAATTTTCTAGCGAAAATTTGAAGTGGGGGCTTCCAAAGAAGTTTGACTGCTTCAAGCAATCCTTATTCTTTGAGGCGTGTCCACTTCGCCGCTAGAGCATAAGACACTCA